>JAFSWO010000013.1 GCA_017450165.1 Bacteroidales bacterium
CCGGCTCACCGCCGCCCGGGAGCCGCCCCGGAGCCCCCCGCAAAGCCCCCGCCGCTACGCCGTCGCCACCCGCGCATAGACGTGCTTGCGGGCAAAGAGGGTCTGGTAGGCGGAGCGCCAGAGGAGGTGGACGAAGTAGGCGATGTAGAGGGACTGGATGCCGAAGAAGGGGGCGCAGAGGAAGTAGGCGGCCAAAAACCCGACGGCGGCGCCGACGGTGCAGTTGCGCAGGGCGGCGGAGGCGGTGGCGCCGATATAGATGCCGTCCCAGGTGAAGGCGATGCAGCTGAAGACCGGCATCAGGATCAGCCAGAACAGATACGGTCCGCAGCCGGCGTGCACGGTGGGATCGTCCGTGATGACGCTGATGAGCGTCTGCGGGAAGACGGCGTAGGCCAGCGTGGAGACCGCCGCGATCCCCATACACCACCAGAAAAGCAGCCGGATGACGCGGTGCAGCTGGGGCCCGTCCTGCTCGCCGATGAACCGCCCCGTGAGCGCCTCGCCGGCGTACGCGAACCCGTCCACAAAGTAGGAGTAGAACAACAGCAGCTTCATCATCACTGCGCTGACCGCCAGCTGGGTATCGCCATAATAGGTGGCAATGACCGTGAAGCCGTTATAGACCACCAGCATGGAGAAGGAGCGGACAAAGAGGTCCGCATTGATCCGGAAGAAGGATCGGATATGCTTCCAGTGCACGGCGTGCCGGACGGAGCCCTGCGCGATGATGCCGCGGTAGCGCCCCAGCAGCAGAAGGGTGGCCAGCGCGAGCCCGGTCCATTGCGCGATCAGTGTGCCCACCGCCACGCCCTTGAGCCCCAGCGGCGTATGGAAGGCCAGCAGCCAGGAGGCCACCATGTTCACCACGTTGACCCAGATGTCCGTGATCATGGAGTAAACCGTGTTCTGCATGCCGATAAACCATCCCTTGAAAACAAACAAAGACATGGTGGCAGGCACAGCCCAGATGCGGATGAAGAAATACTCCTTGGCCACCGAAGCCACCTCGGGCGTGCAGTCCAGCACGAGGAACGAGACCCAGACATAGAGCCATTGGATCACCAGGCAGAGGATGGCCATCAGCCAGGCGGTGGCGATGCCCTGCATGAAGGTTTCGGAGGCGCAGCGCCAGTCGCGTCGGCCGAAGGCCTGGGCCGTGATGCCGCCCGTGCCCACCCGCAGGAAGCCCACGTTCCAGTAGAGCATGTCGAATAGCATGGTGCCCACCGCGATACCGCCGATGGCCGCCGCGTCGCCCAGATGGCCCGCGATGGCCAGGTCCACGATCCCCACGAAGGGCACCGTGATGTTGGCCAGGATGCTGGGCAGGGCCAGCCCCAGGATCTGTCGGTTGAGGGAACGGGAAGCGGGCATCGGCAAAAGGGTTTATCGGTATTTCGTCTCTTCCTCGAGCATGCCCAGGTAGGAGTTGTAGCGTTCGGGGGCGATGCGTCCGTCGTCCACCGCCTGCTTCACGGCGCAACCCGGCTCGTGGGTGTGCGTGCAGGGTTTGAAGCGGCAGTCGTCCATTACGCGGAGCATCTCCGGGAAGTAGGTGCTCAGCTCCTCGGGCTGAATGTCCACCAGGCCGAATCCGCGGATGCCCGGGGTGTCGATGATAAAGCCCCCCGAGGCGAGCGGATGCATCTCGTAAAACGTGGTGGTGTGCTTGCCCTGCAGGTGGCTGAGGGAGATTTCGCCGGTGCGCAGGGAGAGCGAGGGGTCCATCGCGTTGATCAGCGAGGATTTGCCCACGCCCGAGATGCCGCTGATGAGCGACACGGCCCCGCGGCAGCGCTCCTTCAGCTGGGAAACCCCTTCGCCCGTGCGGGCCGACACCTCCAGCACTTCATAGCCCGCCGCGCGGTAGAGCGCCACGAAATCGGCGGTTTCCGCCTCGAGCGCCTCGGTGCGGATGTCGGTCTTGTTGACCACGAGGGTAACGGGGATGCGGTAGGCCTCGCAGGTCACGAGGAAACGGTCCACAAAGGCCCGCTTGACCTCCGGGAAGGCGATGGTCACCACCAGGAAGACGCGGTCCAGGTTGGCCGCGATGATGTGCGATTCGCGCGAGAGATTCACGCTGCGGCGAATGATGTAGTTGCTGCGCGGGTAGATCTTGTCGATGACGGCCATGCCCTCCGGGTCGTCGCTCTCCAGGTGGTAGTCCACCCGATCGCCCACCGCCACCGGGTTGGTGGCGTGCGAGCCGGCGAGGCGCACCTTGCCGCGAATCACCGCTGCAAAGGGTTCCCACGCAGGAAGCTCGCTCAACAGATAGTGGCTTCCCGTGTGCTTGACGACGATGGCTGTTCCGCTCTTTTTCATGCCGCTGCAAAGATAGCAATTTGTGCAAAATCCACTATCTTTGCAAGATTGAAAACCCCTCCAGCCATGCTTCAACAGGAAACCATCGCTGAAATCGTTGAGAAGGCCATCCGAACCCTCGCGCTCCCGGACGAACCCCGGCAGCTGTACGAGCCGGTCGGCTACATGTTCAGCATCGGCGGAAAGCATCTCCGCCCGCGGCTCTGCCTCACCACCTACGGGCTCTTTCACGACGCTGTGCCGCAGGAGGTTGTCTGGTCCGCCCTGGCGCTCGAAACCTTCCACACCTTCACGCTGATCCACGACGATGTAATGGACCGCTCGGCCACCCGCCGCGGCAACCCTACGGTGCATTGCAAGTGGGATGTGAACACGGCCATCCTTTCGGGCGATCTGATGTCCATCCTGGCCTACCGCTACCTGGCCATGGGGCCGGCGGACAAACTGCCCGCCCTGCTGAAGCTCTTCACCGACACGGCTGTCGGGGTCTGCGAAGGGCAGCAGCGCGACATGGATTTCGAGCGGAAACCCTTCATCACGATGGAGGATTACATGAAGATGATCGGGCAGAAGACCGGTGTGCTGCTGGCGGCCGCAACCTGCATGGGCGGCATTCTGGCCGGCGCGCCGGAGGCCCAGTGCAAGGCGCTCTACGACTATGGCTACCGCACGGGCCTGGCCTTCCAGATTACGGACGATTACCTGGACTGCTTCGGCGATGCCAAGACCTTCGGCAAGCCCATCGGGGGCGATATCGCGGAGAACAAGAAGAGCTGGCTGCTCGTGGAGGCGCTGCGCCGTGCGGTGAGTGAATCGGACAAGAAGCGGATTGCGGAACTCCTGGCGCTGGGCGATGACCGCCGTGCCGAGAAGATCGCCGCCATGACGCAGCTCTATATTGATTTGGGTGTCCGCGATGCAGCCGACGCCGCCATCCTCGAGTGCCACCGCAGCGCGGTCGATGCGCTGAAGCAGGCGGGATTTACCGAACAGCAGGTGGATTGCCTGCGCGAGATGGCAGAAAAACTCCTTCACCGTGAAAAGTAACGCTTCCCGCATCCCGGCCCTGGAAATCATGGCGCCGGCCGGCAACTTCGAGTGCCTGAGGGCGGCCGTCCAGGGCGGAGCCAACTCCGTCTATTTTGGCGTGGGTCAGCTCAATATGCGTTCCCATTCGGCCAACAACTTCGCGCCGGAAGACTTGGCGGAGGTGTGCCGCATCTGCCGCGAGGCGGGCGTCAAATCCTACCTTACGCTGAACATCGTGCTCTACGACGAGGACCTGCCTGCGATGCGCGAAACCCTTCTGGCGGCCCGTGAGGCCGGCATTACCGCCGTCATCGCCTCCGACATGGCCGCCATCGCCTGTGCCCGCGAGCTGGGGATCGAGGTACACATCTCCACCCAGCTGAGCATCTCCAATCGCGAGAGCCTCCGCTTCTACGCGCAGTTTGCCGACGTGATTGTGCTGGCGCGCGAGCTGAACCTCAACCAGGTCAAGGAGATTTCCGATTATATCCGCACCGAGGGACTGAAGGGCCCCTCCGGCCGGCCGCTGCAGATTGAAATGTTCTGCCACGGCGCCCTCTGCATGGCCATTTCCGGCAAGTGTTACCTCTCGCTCCACGAGTACGGTGCATCGGCCAACCGGGGCAGCTGCTATCAGCTCTGCCGCCGCGGCTACGAGGTGACCGACCTGGAGACCGGCATGCAGCTGGAGATTGACAATAAGTATATCATGTCGCCCAAGGATCTCTGTACCATTGAGTTCATGGACAAGATCATCGCCGCCGGCGTCACGGTCTTCAAGATCGAGGGACGTGCCCGCAGCGGCGAATATGTGCAGACCGTCACCCGCTGCTACCGGCAGGCGGCCGATGCCGTTCTCTCAGGCACCTACACCCCGGAACTGGCGGCATCGCTCAAGGAGAAACTCGCCACCGTCTTCAACCGCGGCTTCTGGGACGGCTACTACCAGGGGGCGCGTCTGGGCGAGTGGAGCGATGTCTACGGCAACCGAGCCACCCGCACCAAGACCTACCTGGGCAAGGTGACCAACTGGTACGAGAAGCTCGGCGTGGCGGAAATTACCCTGGAGACCGGCTCCTTCCGGGTGGGATCGCACCTGATTCTCTCAGGCGCCACCACCGGCATCCTGGAATGCGATGTCACGGAGATCCGGCTCGACGACGGGCCCGTTCCGGCCGCCACCAAGGGCGACGTCTGCTCCATTCCCGTGCCCGCCCGCGTCCGCCGCGGCGACAAAGTTTATCTTTTTGAGTAAAGAGTGACGTATTTTAACTACTTTTGCCGATTATGTCGCGCAAACTGGTACTCGCTCCGGTCATTCTGTTGCTCACGGCCTTTGTAGCTGTGGCGCAGACGGACGTTGAGGCGTATCTCAGTGCGGCGGGCAATGCGTCGAACCTCTATCGTGGCCGCAAGGCCCTGGAATACAAGTTTCCCTTCAACGGAACCTTCTATTGGGAGAGTCCCCTCTACCATCCCGGCCGCGTCTGCTACAACAATAAAATCTACGATTGCGATGCCCTCAATATCGACGCTGCCCAACAGGAGCTTCTCGTAAAGGATCACGCCGGCGTGGTCAGCGTGATGCTCAACCGCGACTATGTCAGCTGGTTCGAGACCGGCGGCCGCAAGTTTATCCATCCCCGCGTCTATTTCAACGACCCGTCGCTCCCCGAGGGCTTCTTCGAGGTGCTCTACGACGGTCGGGTCAAGGTGCTTTGCCAGACGCTGAAGATGCTCGACAAGGTGGCGCACCCCGAGATGGCCGACACCGGCACGGAGGGCGTTCCCATCCTGGCCAACGTGCTGGAGGTCTTCCAGCGCCGCATCAGTTGCTACTACGTCAACGAACGGGATGAATTCCTGAAGGTCACCCGCCGCAATGATATTTATCGGCTTTACCCGGAGCGCAAACGCGAACTGCGCCGGGCCATCGCGGCGGAAGAGCCGGACGATATCGTCCTCTCGCTGCCGGAGTTCGCACGCATCGCGGTGGAAATCGGGGAGGGGCTGCGATGAAACGTCTCACGCTCATAGGGTTGCTTCTGCTCGTGACGCTCCTGCCGCTCCGGGCGCAGCGCGCAGGGGAACCTGTCCGCCGCGGCGTCTATCGCGTGGAGGTGGATGCGCTGGCTTCCTACCTGCGCGACACCCTCCGCCTGCCGGTCTACTTCGTGCGCGACACGGCCGACAAGGCCAGCTATACCGTTGATGCAGAAGGAGATGCCTTCCGCGAGAAGGCCTTCGCCCTGCTGCGCGAAAAGGGTTATACCGTAGCGGAGTACGACGGCAAGTGGTTCGTCTTCCGCGGCCGCGACTTCGTCCGAACCCTGCCGGTGGGCTACTTTGAGAACCGCCGTGCAGCCGAGGAGACTGCCGTGGTCTATGGCGACGATGCCGCCCAGGTCACGACCTTCCAGAACAAGATTTACGAAATCGGTGAAAAGGGCACCGCCCGCGGCGGCAAGGCCTTTGTGCGCGGTACGGTCCGCGATGCGGCCAGCGGCGAACCCATCGTCGGCGTCTCGGTCTATACGGAGCAGGGGGCCTATTCCGTGACGGATGCCGCCGGCCTCTACCGCATCCAGCTTCCGGCGGGAGACGTCTCGCTGAGTTTCAGCGGCTATTCCCTGGAAGACATGACCTTCCACCTGAAGGTCTATGGCGACGGCGCGCTGGATGTCACCATGAAGGAGAAGGTCTTCGCCCTGACGGGCGCCACCGTCACCGCCGAGACCGCCGTCCGCCACCGCTCGGCCCAGATGGGTATCGAGACGGTGCGCATCAACACCATCAAGAAGGTCCCGGTGGCCTTCGGCGAGCCGGATGTGCTCAAGGTGGTGATGACCCTGCCGGGCGTCAAATCCGTGGGTGAGGTCTCCAACGGCTTCAATGTCCGCGGCGGATCCACGGACCAGAACCTGATTCTCTTCAACCAGAATACCCTCTACAACCCGAGCCACATGTTCGGCCTGCTCTCGGCCTTCAACTCGGATATCATCAGCGACGTGGAGCTCTACAAGAGTTCCATCCCCGTGGAGTACGGCGGCCGCATCTCCTCCGTGCTGGAGGTCCGCAGCCGCGACGGCAACGGCAAGAAGGTGACCGGATCGCTCGGTCTGGGCCTGCTTACCAGCCGCGCACACCTGGAGGGCCCGCTGGACAAGGAGGGCAAGACCACCTTCATCGTGGGCGGCCGCATGACCTATTCCAACTGGATGCTCCGTCTGCTGCCGGAGGGAAGCGGCTACCATGACGGTACGGCCGATTTCGGCGATGTCAACCTGGGTATCAGCCACCGCATCAACGCCTCCAACACCATTCAGGCCAGCGGTTATTTCTCGCACGACCGCTTCAGCTTCAGCCGCGATACCTCTTTCCGCTACGACAACCTCAACGGTTCCGTCAAGTGGCGGAGCAGTTTCGGGGAGCGCCACTCGCTGGTGCTTTCAGCCGGCTATGATACCTACAGCTACGCCATCACGGACACCTTCAACCCCGAGACCTCCTACCGGCTCTCGACCGGCATCCGGCAGGCCTTCGTCAAGCCGGTCTTCAAGACCGTGCTCTCCGCGCAGCACACCCTGACCTACGGTGCCTCGTTCACCCACTACGACCTGCAGCCCGGCGCCTATCTGCCGGAAGGGGATGCCTCCATCGTGGCGCCCAACCGGCTGGACCGCGAGCGCGCCCTGGAATCGGCCCTCTTCGCCGGTGACCAGTGGAACATCACGGATGCCGCCAGCCTGGATGCGGGTCTGCGCTACGTGAACTATTATAAGTATGGTGCCAAGCAGAAGATGTATCACGCCCCCGAGGTGCGCATCTCCGGCAAATACTCCTTCACGGACCATCTCACCGCCAAGGCGGGCTTCAATACCATGACGCAGTTCATCCACAAGATTTCGAACAGCGTGAACATTTCGCCGAACGACAACTGGAAGATGAGTGATGCCGACGTGCTGCCGCAGCGGGGCTGGCAGGCGGCTACCGGCCTCTACGCCACGGTGGCCAAGGGGACCGTGGAGCTCTCGGCGGAAGTCTACTACAAGCAGGTGCGCAACTTCGTGGATTACAAGAGCGGCGCCATCCTGGAGATGAACCCGAACCTCTCGGACGAACTGGTCCGCACGCTGGGCCGTGCCTGGGGCGTGGAGCTGATGGCGCGCCGGAATATGGGTAAGCTGAACGGCTGGGTCTCCTACACCTGGTCGCGCAGCCTCCAGCGCGAGATGGAAGACCGCGGCTCCGCCACGATCAACGGCGGGGCGTGGTACAACTCGTCGTACGACAAGCCGCACGACTTCAAGATGGTGGCCAACTACCGGTTTACCCACCGATTCAGTTTTTCGGCCAACCTGGATTACTCCACCGGCCGCCCGGTCACGGTGCCGGTCGGAAAATACTGGTACTCCGGATCGTGGCGACTGATGTACTCGGACCGCAACAGCTACCGCATCCCGGATTATTTCCGGCTTGATCTGGCCGTGAGCGTAGAACCGAGCCACTACCTGAAGCAGTTCGCCCACATGTCCGTGACCTTCGGCGTTTACAACGCTACGGGTCGCCACAACGCCTACTCCATCTATTACACCAACGAGGATGGCGCCATCAAGGGCCACATGCTGAGCGTCTTCGCCACCCAGATACCTTACATTAACCTGAACCTGAAACTGCGATGAGAAGCCTTTTGAAATCCCTGATGCTCTGCGCGCTGCTCTTTACGGCGGCCTCGTGCATCTATGACTTCGATCCGCAGATCGAGGGCACGCGCGGCCTGCTGGTCATCGAGGGCGATATCCTGGTGGGCGACACCACCATCGTACAGGTTTCCCGCATGTCCGCCCTTTCCGACGACGCCGGGGTGCAATCGGTGAAGAACGCGAACGTCTATGTGGAGAGCTCGGACGGGACCCAATACATGGCAGTTAACCATTTGAACGGCTCCGACCAACTCGACAATCCGCACTACGCCATTGACACCCGCACGGTGAACGTCTCCAAGCGCTGCCGCCTGGTGGTTCAGGTATATGATCCCAGCTACCAGTTCTATGCTTCCGAGTGGCTGGATATCCAGCAGGGAGGCTCGGTGCTCGACAGCATCGGTTTCTCCGTAAACGAAGACCGCACGCGGCTCGACGTCAATGTCTGGAATCATGGCGGAACGGAAACGGGCTATTACCGCTGGGTCGGACGCGGCGTCTGGGAGTATTCCGCTGAATTCCGGGCCATTGTCTATTACGTTCCCGCCCTGAACAAGATTCTTCCCTACGAGAACAACGAGAATTACTATTATTGCTGGAGACGTCACGCCCCGCGCGAGATTATGATTGCCTCCACGCTGGGCCTGAACGAGGACAAACTGAGCGAATATTCCGTCTTCTCCACGGAGAACAAGCGCGACGAGCGCTTCTCGATCCTCTATTCGCTGACCCTCTTCCAGGAGCGGCTCACGCCGGAGGCCTATGCCTACTGGCTCGCCACCCAGCGCAATACCTCCGACGCCGGCGGCCTGATGTCCGCACAACCGTCCGACCTGCAGGGCAATATCTCCAATGTGAACAATCCCGACGAAAAGGTGATCGGCTACATCAATGCCTCCACCGTCACCCGCGCCCAGAAGTACTACCGCCACACGGTCGGCAAGTTCTACTATTCGCCGGGCAACGGAACGGTGCCGGTCGTCCTCAAGGAAAACGCCTGGTTAACGTATTACAATAACGATTACCGTCCGCTGTGGATCTACATTCCGCCGGAGGTAGAAGATATGACCGGTCAGCCCGACCGGTATGAATGGGCGCCGAGCTATACCTGTGACTGCCGCAAGAGCGGTGGAAATAAAAACCGGCCGGCCGGCTGGCCCTATGAGCACTATTAGACGATGAGAAAGACACTGATACTCCTGCTGTTGCTTGCCTCCGCCACCTTTGTGCGCGCCCAGGGTCCGCTCGTGGAGCGAACCTTCGTCACGACGGACCGCGACGTCTATCTGGCCGGTGAGACCGTCTGGTGCTCCGCCTTCTGTGTGGATGCCGCCACCGGTGTGCTTTCCCCGCTGAGCGGTACGGCCTTCCTGGAGCTTCACTCGGCCCGCGGCCGGGTGCTGGAGGCCAAGGTGGCCCTGTCCGACGGCCGCGGCGGTGGCAGCATCGCGCTGCCGCAGAGCCTGCCCACCGGCAACTATCGCCTCGTGGCCTACACCTCCCAGAACCGCAATGAGCAGGGTTATCAATTCGACGGGCTCTGCTCCAAGACGCTCTCCGTCTACAACATCTTCTCCCGCGAACGGATTGAGGAGAGCGTGCAGGTGGTGGAGAGCCTGCCGGTTGCCCCTGCGGCATCGGCCGATGAGGGCGACCTGACCCTCACGCTGCCGGAAACGTTCCGGAGCGGATCGGCCTTCAGCCTGCAGATCGAATCCCCCGCAGCGGCCACCGTCAGCGTATCGGTGAGCCATGCCGACGGCCTCCCGGGCAATGCCAACCCCACCATCGGGGCCTTCCTGGGCGCCCTGCCCACCGTCGGCACGCCCGCATTCCACCGCAGCGTGCTGCCTGATTATGAGGGGGAAATCATCCGCGGCCGCATCGTGGGCTTCAACCCGGAAAGTCAGGCGGCCCTCACGGACAAGTATGCGTTCCTCTCCGCCCCGGGCAACCTGTCGGACATCTACGCCTCCGAAATCGACTCGGTCGGCGGAATCGTCTTCTATACGGGTAACATCTACGGACAGAAGGAGTTGATCACGGAAATCGAGGGAATCGATCCCAAGCTCAACTGCCATATCGAGCTCGAGAGCCCCTTCGTGGCGGAAGGGGTGACGCCGCCCGCGCCGCTGCAGCTCTGCGCCGGTGTGGCGGAGATTCTCGCCACGCGCGCGGCCACCATGCAGATCGAACGCCGCTTCATGGCCGACACCCTGCAGGAATACCTCCCGCGCCGCGACAACGTGCTCTTCGAAGACAATGTGGGCCACCGCTACCACCTGGATTACTACACCCGCTTCCCGGTAATGAAGGAGATCTTCATTGAATTTGTCCACGAGGTGACCGTCCGCGAGCGGGGCGGGGTCCGCACCTTCCACGTGGCCATCCAGGACGGCGGATCCGATCCGCGCTATGCGCGCCAGAGAGCCCTCGTGCTGCTGGACGGCGTGCCTGTCTTCGACCATGGAAAGATCTGTGACTACGATCCGCTGTTGGTGGAGAACATAGACATCTATCCTTATATCTATTTTATCGGCGGCCGCCAGTTCGACGGCATCGTGAACTTCGTCACCTACAAGCGCAACCTGCCTTCCATGAAGTTCGGCAACAACGTCCGGGTGGTGAACTACCAGGGCGTCTCGTACCCCACCGCCTACCGTCGCGCCCTCCAGCCGGAGGATGCGGCCCCGGCCACCTATCCCGACTACCGCCAGACCGCCTACTGGCACCCGCTGGTCCGGCTGACCGCGGGCAAGGCGCTCTCCCTGGAGGGTCTCCTTCCGGACTATCCGGGTGACTTCGTCGTCACGGTGGAGGGAATGACCGCAGATGGCCGCCCCCTGCGCGCAGAGCGCAGATTTTCGGTTAAGTAGCCGAAATTTTGTCGATTACCTGTTGGTAAATAGGAAAATAAGCAGTACCTTTGCATCCCCGCAAAAGTGCGGTTTAAACACATAAATATAAGATTTA
>JAFSWO010000105.1 GCA_017450165.1 Bacteroidales bacterium
CGTAGCGAAACGCTGGCCTCCCGGATAACCGGTGTGGCGAACGTACACTTTGTCGGTCAGCTTCTTTCCGGTCAGGCGGATCTTGTCGGCGTTGATGATGATGACATTGTCACCACAATCCACGTGCGGCGTGTAGTTCGGCTTGTTCTTGCCACGGAGGACAAGAGCGACACGGGAAGCCAGACGACCCAGGACCTGATCGGTCGCGTCAATCACCACCCATTCTTTGGTGACGGTTGCAGCGTTCGCAGATACAGTCTTGTAGCTAAGTGTGTCCACTGTGTTGATTTTTAGGTTAATACGTTAATTTTTAGTTGCGATACTCCATTTTAGGAGGGGTGCAAAGGTAAGCAAATTATTTAAAGTGACAAAATCTCCGTAAATTCGCACGGTCTAACCGCACCCGAAAATGCAGATTGGAAACCTTACATTCGGCCCTCGACCGCTCTTCCTGGCCCCCATGGAAGACGTCACCGATATCTCCTTCCGCTACATCTGCAAAGGGTTCGGCGCGGAGCTGATGTTCACCGAGTTCATCTCGTCGGACGGCCTGATCCGCGACGCGGCCAAAACCATCGCCAAAATGCGGCTCTACGACTATGAGCGCCCCATCGGCATCCAGATTTACGGGCACCTGCCCGATGCCATGGTAGAGGCGGCCGTGCGGGCCGAGGCGGCGGGACCGGACCTGATCGACATCAACTTCGGCTGCCCGGTCAACAAGATTGCCCGGCGCGGGGCCGGCAGCGGCATGATGCGCGAGCCCGACAAGATGGTGGAGATTACTCGCCGCGTGGTGGAGGCGGTCAAACTGCCCGTCACGGTCAAAACCCGGCTCGGGTGGGATGAGGACAGCAAAATCATCGTTCCGCTGGCCGAGCGGCTGCAGGACGCCGGCATTTCAGCGCTCACCATCCACGGTCGCACGCGGTGCCAGCTCTACAAGGGCGAGGCGGACTGGACCCTGATCGGCGAGGTGAAGAACAACCCGCGCATGAGGATTCCCATCATCGGCAACGGGGATATCACCTCCCCCGAGAAGGCCAAGGAGGCCTTTGACCGCTACGGCGTGGATGCCGTCATGATTGGTCGCGCAAGCTTCGGCCACCCCTGGATCTTCCGCGAAATCCGACACTACCTCGACACCGGGGAACTGCTGCCTCCGATGACGGTGGCCCAGCGAGTGGAGCTGGCCAAACGCCACCTGACCAAATCGCTCGAAGTCAAGGGGCCCAAGGTGGGAATCCTGGAGATGCGGCGCCACCTCTCCTGCTACTTCAAAGGGCTGGACAACTTCAAGGAAACGCGGCTGAAACTGGTAACTTTGACCGATCCGGACGAACTGTTCGCGACGCTTGACTATATCAACGAGAACTGGCAATGATCATCACCATCCTGAGTTTAATTCTGCTGGGCCCCTACTGGCTGGTTCTCAACCTCCGCCACAGGCGCTACCACTCCGGGAAAAAGAGCCGTGCCTCCTTCCCGATGCCCGTCGTCAGCGTGGGCAACATTACCGTGGGCGGAACGGGGAAAACGCCGATGGCAGAGTATCTGATCGAGCTGCTTTCGGCCGACCGTCGGGTGGCCGTACTCTCCCGCGGATACCGTCGGCGCACCCGTGGCTTCCGGATGGTGGAGACCACCTCAACGGCCGAAGCCGCCGGTGACGAACCGCTCCAGATCAAGCGCAAATATCCGCAGACGCTGGTGGCGGTAGATGCCAACCGCAAACGGGGCATCGAGACCCTGCTCACCCTCCCCAACCCGCCGCAGGCGGTGATTCTGGACGACGGATTCCAGCAGTTGGATGTCCGGCCCAGCCACAACCTGCTGCTGATCTCCTACGAGCGGCCTATCAACCGGGACCGCCTGCTGCCCTTCGGACGGCTGCGCGACTTGCCCAAACGGGTGGCGGATGCGGATGCCGTGATTTTCACCAAGTGTCCGGACTGGCTGGATGAGGCGGACCGCGAAAGGCTGCGCACTGAGAACAAGATCGCTCCGGAGCAACCGGTATTCTTTACGCGGATGGATTACGGCGAGCCGAAGGCGGTCTTTGAAGGCGTTGGCAACAACCGCTACATCTACGCCAAAGAGGTGATTCTCTTTACCGGTATCGCCAATCCCAAACCGCTGGTAGCCAGTCTTACGGACCGCTACGAGCAGATTTGGCAGAAGCACTTCCCGGACCATCACTACTTCACGCGCAGCGACCTGCGCATCCTTTGGCGTGCCGCCCGGATGCATCCGCTGTCAGTCCTGATGACCACGGAAAAGGACGCCCAGCGGCTGCTGCACAACCGCTACGTCCCTGACGCCATGAAGGAGCGTCTCTTCTACCTCCCGGTGCGCACCGCCTTCCTTACCGTGAAGGAGGAGCAGGCCTTCGGGGAGTTCCTTTCCAAAAATCAGTTCATGTAATCCCAGGCGGGAAGCTGCACAGGCTCGGTTTCAAGTGCCTGCAGGGCCTTTGCGCTCAGGTATTTGCGATCAAGCGCCATGCGGAACAGGTAGCCGTCGAACCACTCGTCGGTGAAGGTCAGCGTGGACTTCTCACCCGTGTCGAACCAGCTGTTGAAGAACTTCCACTTGGTGGGGTGGTCGTTTTCATCCGTATCGCAGGCGATGATGAGCATGGCGTGGGCCGAAGCGCTGTAACGGGTGGCGATGCGCGCCTCCTTGTCCATGCCGAATGCCACACCGAAGAGCGAATCGTAGTCATACGAATCGCAGGTCATGGAGTTGGCCGGTTTGACCATCCCCTTGCGCCAGTCGCAGGAGACATACACCGCGTCGCCGTCTTTCAGGGTAGCCAGCGCACCGGCCTTCATCTCCTCGTTGGGGAGGTTGAGGTAGACCCAGTTGCGGCCTTCGAAGGTATTGCGGTAGCGGTCAATCTCATAGACTTTGTAGTAAGGACGCGTAGGGTCGTTCATGATCATGACCATGGAACCGAAGCCGTAGTCGGCCGGGACGATGGTCTTGTAGAACGCCTGCGGGGTGGTGGTCAGCGAGTGCACCTTGCCGCCGCGGTCCTTGTAGGTCCAGGTAAACTCGGTCGGGGGCTCGCCCAGACAGAGCGCCAGGATCCGATAAACATCCTTCATGACGGAGAGCTTGTGGGCGCGCAGATCCGCTTCGGAAGCCCCTGCAGCGGCCATCTTGCGAATCTCCCAACCCTCGCGGCGCAGCTTCTGGTTGAGAAGCGTGCGCATGTTCGCGGTCTTGTTGGAGTGCACTGTTTCCGGCATCACGCTCTCGGGCGCCACGCCGTACTTCTCGGCCAGATTGATGAAGAAGTTCCAGGCGGCGCCGTCGGCCACCGGGGTCTTGAAGAGATGCGCCACGATGCGGCTGTCGGTCTCTTCCGCGCGGGTTTCGATGATGCCCTCCAGGAAGAGGTTGCTCTTCTCGAAGAGATCCCAGAAGGAGTCGAAGTTGTGCGAGAAGCGGAAATCTTTGACGTTGTACTTCTCCATAGCCCAGGGCCTCAGCGCGTTGAGCGAGGTGAAGAGCCAGCAGCGGCCGGATGTGTACTGATCCGGGGCGGAAGGCAGCGCTTTGACCTCATACTTGAAGAGGCCGTCCAGCACCTTGTCCGGGTTGACCCGGATGGCCAGCTTGGAGAGATCCAGCGTGTGCGAGATGACATTCTGCAGGGCAGCGGTCTGCTCATCCTTGACGAAACTGCCGCGGATCTCCTGCAGTTCGGCCTGCCCGAGGGCCTGCCCGAAGAGGGGCAGACCCGCGACCATCGCCGCAATAAACGTAAGTAAACGTTTCATAACGGTTACGCGATTAGAACATGTAGTCCCAGACAGGGAGCTTCACCGGCTTCTGGTCCAGCAGTTTGAGCAGATTGGCCGGAACATATTTCTTATCGATCACGATGCGGAACAGGTATTCGTCGAACCACTCGTCGGTCAGGAGCACATAGCCCTTCTGGCCGGAAGCGGGGCCCCAGCTGTTCTCGAATTTCCACTTGGTGGGAACGTCGTTCTCATCGGTATCGCAAGCGATCAGCAGCATGGCGTGCGAAGAACCGCTCTGACGGGTCAGGATGCGCGCCTTCTTGTCCATCTTGATGTCGATGCCGAAGAGTTTCTCGTAGTCATAGAGGTTCGTATCGAGCCATCCACCGGCGCGGCTGGAGTATTTGCCCACGTCGCAGGAGATGTACATCGGGCGGTTGTCCTTGATGGAGGCCAGGGCCATCGGCTTGATATCCTCATTGGGAAGGTTGAGGTAGATCCAGTTGAAGCCCTCCCAGGTGTTGCGGTAGCTCTCGATCTCATAGAGCTTGTAGTACTCGCGGGTGGGGTCGTTCATGATCATCACCATGGTCTTCATATTGAAGTCCTTGGGAGCGATGGATGCATAGAACTCCTTCGGGGTGGAGGTGAGGGTCTGCACCTTGCCGCTACGGTCTTTGTAGCGCCAGGTGAATTCGCCGGTCGGCGGTTCGCCCAGGCAGAGGGCCAGAATACGGTAAACCTGCTTCATGATCTCGATCTTTTCCTTGCGGAGGACCTTCTCTTTGGCACCGCCTTCCGCCATCTGACGGAGGGTCCATGCGCCATCGCGAAGCTTCTCGTTCAGAATCTTGCGCAGGTTACCCGTGTTGTTGGAGAACTCGGTTTCCGGCATCACGTCAGCCGGAACTACACCGTATTTTTCAGCGATGTCCACGAAGAGGTTCCAGACGCCGCCGTCTCCCACAGGCGCTTTGAGGTAGGTCACCACCTCGATGTCAGTGATATCCTTCTTGGCGCTGGCGATGATGTTCTCCAGGAAGAGGTTGCTCTTCTCAAAGAGATCCCAGAAGGAGCAATAGTTCTGTGAGAAATAGAACTCCTTGACGTTCAGCTTTTCAGCTGCCACGGGACGTAGTTCATTGAGCGAGGTGAAGAGCCAGCAGCGGCCCGAGCTGCGCTGGTTGGTGATACCCTTGACGTCCACTTCATACTTGAAGTAGGTGTCCTGCTTGCCCTCGTTGGAGAGGTTGGAAGCGAGGGTGTTGATGTCGGTGTTGTGCGAGAGCACATTCTGCAGGGCGACCGTGGAAGGGTCTTTCAGAAAACTGCCCTGAATCTCGGCCAGTTCGTTCTTTCCGATGGTCTGTGCAGCTGCGCTCAGGCAGAGCATCAGGGCTGCAGCGAACAGGATGACTTTTTTCATATCGTTGTTTTTTAATTAATTGTTTCTCATTGCATTTTCCACCTGGCGGACAGTAATCGGGAGGCGCTTGGAGCCCAGCAGGCGAGCGCCGGAAGCGGTGATCAGCAGGTCGTCTTCCAGACGGATGCCGCCGAAGTTATAGTAGTTCTCCAGTGCGCTGAAGTTGACATAGTGCGCGTTGGTCCCCTCTTTCTTCCACTTCTCGATCAGGGCCGGGATGAAGTAGATGCCCGGTTCGTCGGTGATGACCTGTCCCGGGACCAGCTTGCGGGCCATGCGGAGGGAGCCAAGGCCGAGCTGCTTGGCGCGCTCCTGGTCGTCGTCGTAACCCACGTAGTTTTCGCCGAGGTTCTCCATGTCATGCACGTCGAGACCCATGTTGTGGCCCAGGCCGTGCGGCATGAAGAGACCCTGTACGCCGGCGGCGCACATCTCCTCGATATCGCCCTTGACCAGGCCGAGATTGGAAAGGCCTTGCAGGATAATCTTGGAGGCGCCCAGGTGCACGTCGCGGTAGGTGATGCCCGGACGGGCTGCATCCAGTGCATACTGGTTGGCGGTGGAGACAATCGTGTAAATCTCCTTCTGACGCTCGGTGAACTTGCCGCTGACGGGCCAGGTGCGGGTGAAGTCGGAAGCATAGTGCGAACCGAGTTCCGCGCCTGCGTCAATCACGCAGAGCTTGCCGGCGGTCAGGATATCGCTGTGGCAGTGGTTGTGCAGCGTTTCGCCGTGCTGCGAGAGGATGGTGGCAAAGGAGGTCATGTAGCCCTCGGAGAGGCAGACGCCCTCCAGGATGCCCACCAGCTGTTGCTCGCTCATGCCCGGTTTCATCATCTGCATGGCGGTGTAGTGCATCGCGTAGCCCAGGTTGCAGGCCTTGTCGATCTCGGCAATCTCACACGGCTCCTTGATGAGGCGCTGGCTCACCACGGCGCGGATGAGTTCTACGCTGACGGCGGATTTGAGTTCGGCCAGCTTGAGGCCCAGCAGTTCGCAGAGCTCGTTTCGGGTATCCTCGCGATAAGGCGGAAGGATGTGGACTTTGCGGCTCTTCTTGAGGGCGGCCTTTACGCAGTCCGCCACTTTGGCACGCGGAGCGCTCTTGTCCACGCCCACCGACGCGGCCTCGTCGGCAAAGAGGGGCTGGGGACCCATCCAGATGATGTCGTCCATGTCCACATCGTTGCCGAAGAGGATTTCCTCGCCGCTGTCAGCATCAATTACCGCTGCCAGGTCCGGTTTGTCCAGACCGAAGTAGTAAAGGAAGGTGCTGTCCTGGCGGAAAGGATAGGTATTGCCGGCATAGTTGCAGGGGGCTTCGTTGTTGCCCGGAAGCAGGATGATGCCGGAAGAAATCTTGGATGCAAGGGCTTTACGCCTTGCGATATAAACGGATTTGTCAAACATATTTTGGTTCATTATTTGTTTCGGACAGGAGTTACAAATATAACAACAATTCCGTACATTTGCCTCATGAACCTTGCTGATTTCCTTGCTATCATTCTGGGCCTCGCGGGTCTGGTGGGCTGCATCGTTCCGGTGCTGCCCGGACCGCCCTTCACCTGGGCCGGCCTGCTGGTCATCTATATCTGGGGACACGACGCAGGAGCCGTCTCCCCCACCTTTCTCTGGGTCTGGTGCGCCATCATGATCGTGGTCACCGTGCTCGATTACATCATTCCCGCCAAGTTCACCCGGGCCACGGGCGGAACCAAGGCCGCGGAACGGGGCGCGCTGGTGGGCACCTTCGTGGGGCTGCTCTTCTTCCCGCCGCTGGGCATTCTCCTGGGCGCCTTTGTGGGCGCGCTGGTCGGGGAAATCATTGCCAACGGAAAGGATTTTCCGCAGGCGATCGGGCCGGCGTTCGGGGCTTTCCTCGGCTTTTTGCTGAGCACGTTCCTCAAGATCGTGGTATGCTTCATCATGATGTTCTACATTGTCAAATTTGCGGTATAGCTTTATGAAAAAACTCCTTTTGCTGGCCGTTGCAGCCCTGGTTCTGGCCGGCCCGCGCATGGATGCCTGCTCTTCCGTCATCATTTCCGGCCGCGCTACGGCGGACGGTCGTCCCTTGATGCTCAAGGTTCGCGACGAGTCGGGACAGAACAACAACATCCAGTATTTCAACGGTGAAAAGTTCAACTATCTCGGCTTCGTGGGTGACGCCTCCCGGGCACATGCCAGGGTCCGCAGCATCGTGGGCGGCGTGAACGAGGCCGGACTTTGCACGATGTCGCTGACCTCCAACAGCTGGTCCAAGGAGAATCTTCCCAAGACCGGTCACGGAAGTCTTCAGATGGCTGCGCTCGGCCGCTGCCGCAACATCCCCGAATTCGAGGCGATGCTCTCAGAATGGGGCCGGCCGCTGGGCAATGTCTCCAACCTGGGGGTGATTGACGCCGAGGGCGGTGCCGCTTACTATGAGTTCGACGGCGAGTGGTACACCAAGTACGACGTGAACGACCCGAAGGTGGCACCGGACGGCTGGCGCGTGCTGACCAACTTTAGCTGGGCCGGCGACGCCCTGGGCTCCGGCGGATGGGATCGCTATTACAGCGCGGAGGCCATGATGAAGGAGTTTCCGAAGAATGCGGAGGGCAAGTATGAGCTCACGGCAGAGGACCTCTACGAGGCCTTTGGCCGCCGCTATCGCCACGAAGTGATGGGCATCAAGAGCCTCGAAGATCTCGCCGGCTATCCCTACTTCTGCGACACGGGCATGATCTCCCGCCACAACACCTGCGGTATTCTCACCTTCCAGGGCGTCCGTCCCGGTGAGAACCCCAAATACACGGTGATGTGGACCCAGCTCGGCTTCCCGGGCAGCTGCCCCGCCATTCCGCTCTTCGTCGGCGACGACAATCAGGTTCCGGACTATATCTGGAAAGAGGGGACCAAGAGCTCCCGCCTCTGCGACAAGTCGTTCGAGGTGCGCAACAAATATGTCTACGACAAGCCTTGGAACGGCCGCCTGAACTACTTCAACGTGCAGTCGCTGAACCAGGTCATCGCCACCGTCCGCGGCACGGAGAAAGCCATCCGCGAGGAGTTCCTCCCCCGCTTTGAAGCATGGCGCGCGGCGGCCAGCAACAAAAAGGCGAACGACGCGAAGTTCTATGATGAACACCGCGCCGCCCTCCAGGGTTACTACACCCGCTACCTCGCCGACCTCAAGGCCGCCGGACTGGATTAATCTTTTCGCCAAAGTCGCGGAGGGTCACCGGCGTTCTAGGCTACTGTAGGGCACATCGGCCTGCACGACAACCCGAAATCGGCCACCCGTTCATGTCGACCCTCGTTCTGGGCCCCTGCAGGGCACATCGACCTGCACCGTTTTGGCGAAAAGCGAGCGGCGACTAAAGCAGAGATTTGTGGACCATAATCATTAGGACATTCATTTTGACATATTCTTCTGACATATAAAGATATCCTTTAAAGGGTCCATATTCCCCGTGAGAGTCCTTGACGATGTAAAACTTGCGGCCATACTGATCCTTTGCGCGACCCACGAGATGCATAGCATGGTCATCGGTTGTTATCTGAGCATCATATCTCGCCTGCCGTTCTTCTGCCGTGGTCTTAATCTCCTCTTCAGGTAATGCCAGTGAAATACCGCTACCTTCGGAAACAAGCGTTGCATAACCATCGTGGTTGTAACCCTGTTGAGTGATATCGGCAGCAATATGTACCGTGTAGCCCCTGTCAATTGCCTTGTCAATAATGGCGAGCATCTCGTCCAAAGGCAGATTAAGCGAAGGTGTCCACCTCCAGTTATCCATAATCTCCAGAACACATGTTTCATAATAAGGAACGTTCGTTAAGGAGACGATGGAAAGATACTGAGTGGCATCGAATTTCCACTTGTCGCGATATGCAATGGCATCGAAGTCTTTGGGGCTCTGCCCTATAAACCCTTCCACCATGGCATCAAAGGGGGCAAGCCAATATTTGGAAAGCTCCTTGTCCCGCCTTTCCACGATACCCTTGAGATAACTGCGTACAGAAGTCGTCAATTCCCGAAACCTGGTAGATTCGCCCGAAAAATCCGGCAAAGGATAAATATCCCGGGGAACGAATCCGTATTTACGGATAACTTCCACCACATCCGGCCCCTCACTGCCCGGAGCAGCGCGAAGATTCCCTTTCAGCCGGACATATTTCTCTGCACGGTCGTGCAGGGATCGCCCGAGGATGAAGGCTTCAGAAATTGCCGGATAAGCAGCTTCTTGCCGAATTCGATTCAGCCTTATAATCTCCGCCTCAACGAATGAGACACCCGAGAAACACCAGCAGGTACTGGAGCGGCCCTGATTCTTTACAGATGTTACCGGGGCTCTTACCTCGGAGGAAAAGACCAAAACCCGATCCTTCTCTTCCGCATGAGCGAAGATGAGGGCCACAAACAGCAGCGAGCAAGAGAGAAGCGTTTGTTTTATCATAGACCACAAGATTATCGATTCCCAAAAATAAGATACCAGGCAGCTGTCGTAGAGAAGGAATCCGCGGAATACTTACCTTGGGCATTTTTCTTCCCGTAGACCATTCCCCGGCCCTGATGACCAATTCCTTCGACGACGGAGATATCCCAGCGGAAAGGCAAGCCCTCCCGTTCCGCTACCTCCTTCATTGCAGAGAAGAAGTTATGCCCCCTCTCCAGACGATGCCTTCCCTCCTGTAGGGAAGCTGCGTCTGTCGGTGCGCCCTTTCCGTTCGGATCACAGTCCCGTTCGCCAAGACAGATATGGAAGTCTCGAGCAAAAAAAGCCTCCAGATGCTCCCGATTATTAAAAGGGGTTCCAGCAACGCTATATGGCCATGTAAAGGACAGCTCGGACCCCATAATCGCTCCGGATGGGTCGCACCAGGTCCAGCTGCCCGGGTTGCACGCTACTGCGCGGTCCACCCGGGCGGCGGGCTTGGCTATTAAATACCTGTGGGTGAACTGTCCACCGGCAGAATGGCCTTGGATGTTGTATCGGTTCGATTTGTTGCCGATAATGCCCTTGATATAGTCAAAAAGCGGCTCAACGATACTATAGGTCCATTTTTCTTCCGGACGAACCTCTCCGGTAACGGGGTCGATAACCCCGCCGAACTGATAGTCATTCTCCGGATAGGCGGCTCTTGAGAACTCGGGAGAAATAACGATAAAACCATCTTTCTCGGCAAATTCCCGCCAGCAAATAATACCATTCATTCCACTGCGCTCCGCCCCGTGAAAGGTGATAAGCACAGGCATCGCCTTGATATCACCCTTCACAGGAATATAAGTAAACACTTTTATTGGCCGGTCTGAAAGCGGTTCATATTGGGTAAAAACCAGCGAGTCAAGACCTCTGCCAAGAGCGGGCTTTTTGGCCGCTGCCGTAAAAGCAACAATGACCAACAGCGCGGATAGAAAAAGGACCCTTTTCATTACCAGGTATCGCTATTGACAATAGTCCAAGAGTAATCGGAGACGAGTTCCTTCCAAGGGGTCACACTCGTGTAATCCGAGGCTACAGCCGTCTTTGGAATAACGATGGAGCCTCCAGTCGGAACGGGTGCATCTGTAGCACTAGCCGTCAAGGCATAGGGAACCGTAGTAGATGTTGCGGTGGGGACAGTTGCACCACGTAGTTCGATGGTTTTAAGGTTGTTCGCTCCCCCAATAAATGCGTAGCCAAATACTGGCGATCCCTCACAGACGACTTTTACTACATTCGTATTCCAAAGGAATTCTCTACCTCTTATGTTCTTAACGTTTTCACTATAGGTTATTGTCAAGTCCTTCGTTTTCGCAAGGTTCTTACTTGCGGAAGCGAACATTCTTCCATTATCGTTGTTTGCCGTCAGAGGCGCCTCTACCCTGATTTCAGAAAGTCCTCGGCAGTGCGTGAAAGTATAGATGCCCATCGTGGTGACCGTGGAAGGAATGAACAGGGAACCCGTTGCGTTCGCGCAATTCTGGAAAGCGTAAGCAAAGATCTGGGTAGCTGCCGAAACGTCGATAGCTTGAAGATTACTGCAATTCCTGAATACGTAGCTGCCGAAAACCTTCACCTTGTTCATACCCTCACAGTATCGCAGGTTCTGACAATAACAGAAAGCATTGTTGGCAAGCGTCGTTATGTTAGAGGGTAGTTTGATTCCTTTGAGACAAAGGGATGTGTCGGTCGTTGCGAGCGTTGAGCTGCCAATCAGCTGGGGGAATGACGCGGTCGAATAGGCATTGCGGCTGAGGTCCAGTTCTACACCCGCTGCAGCGCCATTGTCGAGGATAGCGCTGACCACTTCCTTCAGATTATCGAGTGTAAGCGAGCCACCGACACGCCAGGTTGCCAGCTTTGAGAACTCTGAAGTGGGAAGACTCGAAGACCAGGTGGTTCCCTCGTCCGTAGAATAGAGCATACCGGGCGTACACTTGCTGTTCGCAAGGTCAAAGTTGATATTATACAATTTGCCCGATTCGAAAGTCTGGTTTCGTCCAACCGGGTCGATGCCCCGGTAAATGATGGTATCCTGAACGCCGTCCGTCATCACTGCAGCACAATAAAGCATCTGGTGGGTCGAAGGGTGCGCAATCGGAATGAAGGCCCGGAGTCCGGTGACCTGGGATGAGGGAACCGTCTCAGTAGCGGGGAGGTTGACATTCGTATGATTATAGCTCTGTCCGCCGCTCGGAGTACCCGTACTGACATTCACATAGGAGGCACCGCAAATCCACTTGGCATAAAACCGCACCTCTTTCAGCTTGTAGGCGGAATAGTTGCTTGAAGAATCGTAAACCGTAAACTGGACCACAGGGCGGGCGTACTGAAGGGAAACGCCATTCAATTCATATCCGGGTCCCGAGGTCGTAAAATTCGCCTCGGAGACCAACGAGTAGGCTACTGCCCAGGTTCCGTCAAGGATTCCATATTCCTCTTGCGTGAAAACCTGTTTGCTGGGAACCTTCACCCGCAGTTGACTGCTGTTGTATTCAAGTTCAGGTTCAGCATAACTGAGAACCACGGCCTTGATATCGCTGAGGCCCAGGGTGGTTCCGGAGAAATCCAGCTCACCCGTGAAAACGCCCAGATTGGCATCTACACCGCCGGTCAGCGTGAAAACCTTCTGCTCAAGACTTCCGGGTTCGCCTTTACCAGCCAGAACATACATCGTTTCAGCACCATCCCAAGCCATTCTGGCAGAAATGGAGGGGTCCATTGAAAGTCTCGTCTCGTCATCAGCCGGGGCGGGTTCTGGTAGCTGTGCCCTAACTGTCAGATGAATTACTTCGCCTGTCGGTTCGGTAATGGGTGTAATATTCGGCTCTCTCGAACAAGATACGCTCAGCAGTACTCCCACTGCGAGAGCGATAATCATAAGACAATACTTTTTCATAGCATTCTTTCTTTTTTAAAAACACTACCAAGACGAGTCGTTGTCAAGATCAATGTCGATTATGTCCCACACGGGCCCGGGACTGGTAGGCTGCATCATAGCGCTTTCCGGAGAGAGTTTAAAATAGCAAACTTTCGGCGGTTGATAATTGTTTTTCTCTACCATAATAAAAGCATTAAGTGTTGATAATTGATATGTAATAAATGATTATTTTCCACTCATATCCCATTCCACAAATGTTTCGTAATCAAAATTGAAGACAGATTCTCCAAAGGCTGCACTCATCACGTATTTATAAATACTGGCTCTGGATGGAGCATTGAAAAATTCATTGCGAAGACTACTTCCATTCATCATACTCTTGTACGAAGGCCTATATACTCCGCTTTTGTATGCTTTACACCCTTCAAATATACCCAAATCCTCATTTTTGTAGCGACTGTCGGAAAGGAACTGAGCCCACTTGACCCTTGAAGGATCCGAAACGATGTCGCCATTCGGAGCAGAAGCTACTGGGTTCGCATCACCAGCATGATAGATTCCACTTCCGGAATACTCATCAATCAAACGTCCTATGGCATGGCCGACACATTCGTGACGAACTAATTGTCGGAAAACGGTTGCCCGAATTGGACAGAAGGCATAAGCCGCTGTTGCCTTTCTGTATTCTATTCCACCGACAATGGCATTCTGGGTACAATTGGGAACGACGCAGACCGCCGCCCCGTCCATTATCGGCCGACCAAGTGCATCTTCGATAAACTTTTTACAGGAAACGAAATCAAAGGTCACCGCACCATTGTTCAAATCCGCCTGGCAGTAGTGAAACCTGGAATTGATTCTGTCTGTACCCAGACTAATACCGCGGACGGGGGACCAGTTATAGATGATATAGACATTGAAGTACTTATATAATTTATCCATCGGATCAATGTCAAAATGCGCTTGGGCGGCTATTCGTAACCAATAGGCCGCTGTACCGTCTATACTGTTTTCGTCCTTGTCAAACCCGTCGCCTATAATAATCAAGTCGTATCCTTTCCCCTCTTCCGCCTTGTGCACTACCTCCACCTGTCCATCCGAGTAATACTCGCCTTTCCCATCGCGGTCGCTGTCAACGAAGATCCGGAAAGACGGATTATTCGAAGGATAGACACGAAGAGCTGTCGAAAGGGGCTCTATACGGGCTTCAGGTACGCGTAGGGTTGTCGTCTCAAAAGTGTTTCCAGAAAGATACGCCGTGAAGTTATCTGTAGCGATCTGCCGGAAGGTCTGCGGCAAAGGCCCTGAAAGATAATTGTCGTCCAGCCGTAGTAGTTCCAGCTTAGGAAAGCGGTCGAAGATATCGGGAAGCGTTCCTTTAAGGCCATTCCCCCTAAGTTCAATCTTCCTGACGACTCCGCCTTCATCTGCGGTGATTCCGAACCAGTCGTTGAGAGGGGCATCCGTGCACCATCCGTCATTAGATACCCATCCCGAGCCCCGTGTTGCTTCATACAGATTCATCAGGGCAGACCGAACTTCTTCTTCGGTATATTCCTTCACTTCCGGGCCGCTCGGTTCCGATGGTTCATTTTCCGGCTGGCAGGAAAACAACGGCAGGAGCGCCGCAAGAAGAAAAAGGATCTTCAGGAAAGGTGTCTTAGACAGAGGCATCTGATTACTCTTTTATGGAACGTTTAAACTTGGAAAGGTCCACATCGATGGTGGTCACCTCACCGGCAGAACGCTCATAACGATATTCATCCAGCGTCCGGGTATAGACGGCAGCATCCGTCTCAACTTTGATGGTCCTGATATAAGAGAAGGCTCTTCCCCGCGGGCCACCGTTACCATAGGTGCACATATACACCTTTACTCCGTCTGTTTTCTTGCGGTCGGCAAGGGTACACTGCTCTTGGAGAAGGACGGTTTCAGAGGTTCTGCCGTTAATATAATTCCAGATACGTCCTGTTTCTGCGTTGATGAACGGCTGTGCATTGATGTGGTTGCCCACGCGCTCAATGCCATTTTCATCGGCCTCTTCTTGAGTGTAACGAGTGATTGTTACAGAGCGTAAGATCTCTTCCTTGTCCATCTTGCGCGCTTTGCCATAAATATTGAAAAGCACATAAGCACAAGCGTGCCTCAACTGGACATTATCGGCAAGATAAGAGCCGTCGTCCTGCTTGACGAGCTTCAGCGGTGCGTACATAAAGAAGCGATCCAAAATTCCTGATTTTTTTTGAATCTGCCTAGGTACCAATTTGATGGTATTAGTTGGAACATTTGCACGAACGCAGGTATGACCCTCGGCATTGTAAACAAATAAAGGCTCCGGCACCCCTTTCCAGGGAGTACCCCATCCTACGTATCGAACGTCATCAATCGTAAATCTGCCCAGATCAATCTCGCCGGAAAAGACACCAGGTTCCACTTCTACAAGAGAGACCTGCTTGCCGTCAGCGGCAGACATGCTAAGTTCATTTCCAATGAGAACCTTCAAATTATTGGAAGGTGCTTCAGTAAAATCTCCGTCCAGATCGGGGAATGTTGCTCGAACGGTAAGTTTGATGACATTTTCCTGAGCGAGGAGCGAGGTAGAAAGAAGTAACGCTCCGACCAACATGAGAATCTTTTTCATAATAATCAATGGTTATTTTCGATTGTCGAGAGGGTATAGATATCCACATCCGAAACTCGCCAAGGGCTCTTTCGGAGAGAAGAAAAGATCAAGGATAGCATCGTAATAATTAATCCTGTTTGCTGTATTGGTAAATAAGCAGAAGGTTTTGCTGCTTTCAGGAAGAACAACCACTGTCGAACGCCAAGCTCCGTTCCGGCCAGTATGGACCAGCATTGTGCCGAATTCTGTGTTTTCCTCCACTATCCAGCCGAGTCCCCGCCAAAGGCTCATTCTCTCGCGGCGGTATTCGGACGCCGGGATGTGGGTATTATGCCCATAAGCGAGCGCAAGCGTTTCGGGCTTTAAATCCGCACCAGCAGCAGCCCATCTCAGGAATTTAGTGAAATCAGATGCTGTCGTAAGCAAGGTAAGACCGGTGTTGAGTTCGCCCTTCACGCTCCAAGCGGGACGAGGTGAAGATTTTGTGTTTCCCGTATAAGCAGGAACGGCCGTATTGGCAAACTGTTTCTTCCAGAGATACGACGTGTTTTTCATGCCCAGCGGTCCAAAAATCGCTTTTCGGCAAAGCTCCTCGGCCGTTTTTCCTGTCAGGTATTCCACGGTCCATTGCAACACTTTGTAATTATTGCGGCTTTCCGCATAAATAGTTCCGGGGATATAGATATTTCGGATCTTCAACTCATCATCTCCCGCCGAGATTGCAGAAGTATGGGCAAGGCATTGTCTAACGGTAACCTCTTTTGCCTTGCTGCGAGAAGATTCCGCAAAACGGTTGACAAGGCCCGGATAATATTTGCAGAGCGGAGTATCCAAATCCAATTTCCCGTCCTCCACCATCTTCAAGACTACATAAACAAAGGGCAGAGCGCCTGCCTCACAAGCCTGGAAAACGCACTCGTTTCCATAGGGTTGAATCCAGGCTTTACGCGTCGCGTTCGTCCGGAACCACTCATCGTTTGAAAGGGTCATATTCACCTCTCCGAGATTGTCGCTGTATGCAACCTGAAGGGCGGCAAGGTCAGCACGATCCTTCCCCATGATTGAGAGAAGACTGTTTCGGATTTGATCGATATCGCGCTCGAAGGGACGAACGGTCCATCCTGCAGCCACGGGATTAGCGGGAATGACTTCATCAAATGAGGAACACTTGCCCGCTTCGAAAAGAGTTCCCGAAACAAGCACCTCATGAGAGAGAACCTCAATTTGGTTGCCATTGGCGAGATAATAATCAAGATGTATCTTTCCGGTTTTAAGCATAACAGGGTAGACGGTCATTGGGAAGGAGAAGGTTTTTCGACCAAGAGGTCCGGCACCCGCCACCTCAAGTGTAACCGCATTTCCTTGAGCCGTATCGTCAACCAGCATTATATCATTCCGTTTTCTGTGATAACGAGCTGTACCGACAATGGGTTGCGATGTGCTAAGAACAATACGTTTGAGTTCCCATTTCGCATATTTGCTGCCACTTTCAGCAGAAATCGCAACCTGAGCGGACGCGAGCCTTGGATCAGGAGGACAAACAGCTCCGGGGCGAACAATCTGGGTGGGACTGATGCGTACAGAATCAATAATCAAATCCCTTTCAGTATCCTCAGCCACCCGGTCATCGTCATCCGTTACATATTTCCATCCGGGAACCGGCATGCCGGCGACCCAACCCAATGCCCGGACCGGTTCTGTATTGTGAAGGAATACATTGATGGCGGGATTATAGTTGTCATACGGATGGCGACAATTGACGAAAAGCGTCATGGTAGCATTCATATCCAGGAAGGTCATGGCAATCGAGCGAAAATCTCCATTGTGTCCAGTGTGGTATATAATCGTACCCAGTTCTTCATTTTCCTCCACTACGACTACCTGCGCATGATGAACGGTCCCTTTTTCCATGGTAATGTCCTTTGCGATGTGTGCGCCATCGTCAATCATCCGGTTGAAGGAGTCCTCCGTCAGGTCTGCTCCAATGAGATACCAGCTCCAGAAACGGTTGAATTCTGTGGAGTTGGTGCGAAAATGGAAGGAACAATTGTTGTTGAATCCCTCCTTTTCCCACCAGAAATCAGGATCTGCCAGACCTTGATCGTTATGCTCCCACTTCTCGGGTCTAATCATCGGGGTCGTTCCCGTCCATCCGTAAACGGCCAGGGAGTCGTATTGAGGCTGCCAGGTATAACGGCTGTTGGGCATGTTGCGCTTAGAATAGATGTATTCTTCCGCCACCTCATCAAGCGGTTTCCCCATCAAGTGCTCAATGGTCCATTGGAGTGCCACCGTATTGGAATTGCGATAGTTATAATGGAATCCTGGATAATAATCCAGCGGAGTGTTCCGATAGCCCGCTCCACAACCTGATGTGTGGGTAAGAGCCATCCGCCCCGTAATGAGTTTTACACGCTCTCGATACTCCGGACGAAATCGGTCAAGAAGCTTTGGATAATACTTGTAAAGCGGCGTATCAAGATCGACTACTCCGTCGTTAGCCAGTTTTGTATATAAGTAGCCACACGGGACTTTACTGATGGAGCAAGCCTGGTAAATGGAAAGCATATCAATCGGACGCGTGAGGAATTTCTTCCGAACTGGTTTAGATTCATAAAAATCCTGATTGAATGCAACAAAACCTACACTATCGATGTGCGAAGTGAAGGTTACCTGACAAGAAGCAATATCACACTTCTTGACCATTTCCATAAAAATCTTCTTGTATGAATCCGTCGGATCCTCTCTCTCCCGAATGGACCATCCGCTTTCTGCTGAATCAATCTTTTCAAGAAATACAGAGACATCCCCTGCAGTAAACACCGTTTCCGTTATAGGAATACTATGTGTTAACACTACGCTTTTCGAACGATCCGGACTCCGGAGAATATAATCAATAACTAGAGCCCCCGAATGGAGACGGGCCGGATATACCGACATATAATATCTGGCCGGGACAGACGACAGTATCGCTTCGCCCATTACGTCCAGTTTGATTCTTGATTTTCGGGCCGTATTGTCTATCAGTTTGATATCATGGTATGTTTCATCAAAGAGAACATCTCCGGCAATATTGCGGGAAGCCGCCATTTCGATACGAAGCAAAGTCCATCCGCTAAAAGGGCTTCCTTCTGAAACCGAAATCTCAAAAGCAGCCAAAGAGAGCCTTTTATCGAATTCAACCGTGGTCTTCGGAGGCATCGCGACTACGGGATAATGACCTTTTTTCACCAAGTGCGCAGTCTGGTTGGGCCCCGCTTGAATCTGGAAAGGGGACACTCTTCCTTTCTCTGTTTCAAACGCAGTTGCCGTTTGGACGATTGTCAGAATCAGAGCCAGCGTGAATAGAAGATTTCTTGACATATTCATTGTTTTAATTAAAGGTAACAGGAGTAAGTTGATATCCTAATTGATCCTGAACCACAGTTTTCCAAATACCCGTATTGTAAAGTGTTTCCGATCCTGCCGGAACACGAAGTTTCTTTTGAGAAGCAGGTATGTTATATCCCGTGGATCGGGATGCATTATTACCATTCACATCATAATAACGGAAGGTTGTTGCCAGGATGCTAGGTGCTACCGTTTGTGATCGGCATTCAATCTCTCGCAGGTAACGACAGCAGCCGAAAACGTTTCCTGCAAGGCCGGAAGCCCCGTCTTCAATAATGACTTTGTCGACATTGGCATTCGTCCAGAAGGTCAATGATGTTGACGAAGAGTGAGGTCCAAGCACTACGGTCAGGTTACCTGTATGCTCATATGGCGTAACGTAACTGCTTGTCTGCCATGAAAACGCTATTCCGCAGGAAGATGCGTCCAAATAGAGATATCGAAGCGCATACAACCTATAAAAAGAGTAGTTCTCACAGATAACTTGTTCTCCTACAAATACCGAGTCAATGCTCTTATCCGGCTCCAGCGATTCGTTGAGAAACGCATGAGCGGCGACTGTCGTTCCCGGAGCGGCATTTCTCAAATCCACTTTCGTCAACGGTACATTCCCGAAAGCATTCGAACCAATTGAGCGTATTTTTGAAAAATCCACATTAAGAAGGTACGAACAGTTGTAAAACGCTTTGTTCCCGAGAACGGCTCCTTCGGGAAGAGGAACCTCACTAAGCCCAGTACAATTCATAAAACAGCCTTCGTCCAGGGTCGTTACATTCTGCGGCAAGAGAATGGATGCAAGCATTTTACATTGTGTTTCTCCGTCACTGCCGAATACGCTGGGGAAAATGGCGGAAACGTACTTGGCCTGTGAAAGGTCAAGATTAACTGGAAGCGCCTGTCCATCGATTGCTGTACGAATCGTTTGCAAATCGCTTTCCTGGAGATTTCCACGCACCGAGAGAGAGCGGAAAGTGACGGGCAAACTGGTCGTCCAGGTGAGGCCTCCGTCGACGGAGAACTCGGCATGAATGGCCTTATTGCCGAAACCAGCCAAATCAATGGCAGCCTGTATCACTTCTCCCGCCCGGGGCGAAATAGTTTCATTGAATCGGGCGCTGTAGTCCGCCTTGTCAGTGGATACACAAATACTATCTATCGTTACGTTCTCACTGGCATTTCCATATGGAAGCAATGCAACAAAGGCTTTGACGCCGTTGCTTCGATCTTTTCCCGTCACCTGAGATGCCTCTTCCAGCAGTATCTTGACCGTAGAGGATGGCGTACCCGCTACGGACCAGGCGCCATTGCGGCCGATCCGGATCGTTCCGGAAAGTCCTTTGTTTCCAGCGGCATGAAGCGTGAGGCTCTTCAGTTTCTCGCCATCCTCCATCTCGGCGGCTTTGCCATAAACATTGAAACGAATGATAGCCGCGGACGAGTTCAGGATCATGGAGTGCAGCGTGTACGTATTGTCCCCTGTAATAAAGCTATCCTCATTCACAAATGCATAAAAAGGCACGAAATCCCCATTGAAGACGCCATCACTTTGCTGAACCTGGGATTCAGCGATAGAAAGCACAATCTCGTCCTTTGGCCCGTCATACCATGCGCTGTTTTGGGCGGGGACGACAGCTGCCCGTAGATCAGCTACAGTAAAAGGCGAGAGATCGGCAGAACCGGTGAAAATTCCGGAGGAAGAACTGGGAAGCGATATCTGTTTTCCTTCAGCTGATGATGAAGATCCGCTGTTTGCCAACAGAACGGAGAGGACTTCATCTCCCTCCCATATTGCCTGACCTTCACTCATACCGATGCGAGTTTGCGTATCCTGAAAACCCGGTTCCGCACCGATGAGGAATGTCACGCGCGAATGGGTTTCTGGCTTCTCCAAAGAGCACGAGAAGAAAAACGGGGCGCAGATTGCAAGAATATACAGAATTTTTTTCATGGCTAGTTATTCAACGGGTACCCAAACAGATTCATTGATCCAGCTGAGTTGTCCCAGCGTATTTGCGTTGGGGAAAGCGGCCGTCAGGTCTATCCCTATTTTCGTTACCGTTCCCACCGTCACGGGAAGATTTGCATAGACCGGCATCCGATAGGTCTTGCGATCGGTCTTAATCTCGAAATAAGAATCGCCGCCGATCTTGTATCCCTTAGCAGCAACGGCCATATAGATTTTGAGGCCGTTTGCTTGGCTTCTGCCGGCCAGAACAGCCGGCTCCTCGAGATTGACCGTAATCAGGCCCGAGTTTGTCTGGGCGTAGAGGAAAGAGTCGCTCTCAATCAGATAGTAGACGTAGTCCCCGATGGTTCTGTTGGAATTGCTACTTCCCTCCCAAGTACCTTGTTTATCCACGTAAAAGGTAATAGAACGCAACTTTTCATCTGCAGTCATGCCGGCTCCCGTTCCGAAGAGATTGAACCGCAACAGGCCGCAAGCCCATCGAAAGGTCTTTCCGTCCACGAAATAAGTACCCTCGTCTTCTCCGACATCTCCCGCTCCAAAAGCACATATCAACGATATGTTGTTTCCGTTAAGGACTCCTTCCTGCCATTGCGTCTGGATTCTATCACCGTTGGATTCCAACGAACCGCCCACGGAAAGACGGACTCGATGGTCATTGGTGCTCTTGTAATAATGACAGCTTGAATTGTACGGAAAAACGGCACCGCGAATATCGTTGACCGTAAACTTTCCAAAATCAACCGTCCCCTCAAAAATACCATTCCCGTACGAATTCAGCGGTACGGTCGCATGCGTATCCGAAGTAATCGTACTAGAGCTTTGATCGTTTCCAAGCAACAGACCTATGGTCTCGAACGACCCCCAGGTGAGTTGATCATCAGAACCGAAGGTGACACGAGTATCCGCCAGAGAACCGGTAAGGCGGAAGTTGTAGATATGATGAAGGTCTGTTTCAAGACCGGGGTCCCTGCCGCACCCCGAAGCAACGACAAGCAACAGAAATGAAACAATTGGAACAAATTTTCTCATAGCGATTGTGTATAGACTTTTTTCAGGAGCCTCACATACGCTCCGTAATAGATGGTAATATCATAAATGGGCTCGTAAGTATTGGAAAGGAGGCGCAAAGATGTCATCGTATGAGAGCCAAATGCATAGTTGTAATTCATGGAGAGATAGTACAACACCGCGCCGTAAGCACCTGTGGCTGCCCTACCCCGGGATCCAATCGCGGAAAAACCCGTTACGTTCCCTTTGTTTACATGCATTTTTTCTATCAGCTCCGCTGTATAATCCTCATTGCTCATTTCGCGAATATCCTTTTGTATCACATAGCCCAACAATTGCGAAAAGTCATCTTTGGATGGAATACTCCACCCCTCGGGAGAAAGCCTGTCTTCCTTGACAAAATCAGCCCGAGCCGTGTCCGTAAAAGTAATACTCTGGCCCACTATGGCGGAATAGTTGTAGAGGCAACCATACTGAGCCCGGATTGCCTGGGCTTCCGGAACATTTGCGTCCTCATAGGTATTTGCAGAACCTGTTGCGGAAACGAGGCACATCGGCTGCAGCTGACCGGTTGACCGTGCCGCCCATTCTTCCGCGTTAAATCCTGTCGGAATAGGGGTCCCGTCTTTCTGACGGGAAGATGCGAAATTGCTCTTGATCCAATATTGCATGCCGATCTTGACGATTGCGTACTCAAAGTACTCTGACGTGTTACCTGCGGAATCGGCAGCGCCGCTACGATGATCCTTAAGTGTATATGGTTCGCAAATGGCAATTGTCGCGCCCTCATATCCGGAACCGGACAGATCGACCGCCTCCGGATAGGTAGAACCAGCCGAAAGGAAAACCGTCGTCACACCCGAGGCGGTCCCAAGCTCTACAAGCGCAATCATGTCGGACCCTTTTGTCTCATGATTTGAAGCGATATTCCAGGTGACAGCGCCTCCGTTTTCGCAGATAAATCCCTTGGTAAAATCCGGAGCCCCATTGAAATAGGGATAAATAACCGTGTATGAACCATCTACGATTGGATTGCTACCCTCCGGGCGCGTTTTGTAAAGATACTCCCGGCAAACAAGGCCTACCGGGTTTCCGGTATCTGGATCTTTCGCCTCATAAACAGGCCATTGGCCCAGATTGAGAGAATTAAGAGATATCAAATAGGATTTGCCAGCGGAAGAAAGTTGTGTAATGGAAACCGAGGTCTGTACCTGCACAGAGGAAATACTCACTTCCGTGGTTCGTTGGGCGCCGGTATTCTCCGTCACTGTGAGGTAAAGCCAGCCCTCTTCAAATCGAAGAGCTGTTAACCAATCGGCGGAACAGGATAGCGAAACCTCCTCCGGAAGAAGATTGGAAGAGACGGGAACCCGATATTCGCCGGCAGCGGCGTCTATTGGATTGTTTGTGGCATAAAAATCAAAATGGCGGCGATAATCTTGTTCAACACCCAACGTAATGAAAGAGGTTCCGGACCAGATCTTTACGTGAGAGTTTCGCGGTGCTGCATCTTCGTTAGCACACACAGTAACTACAAAGGTTTGGAATCCTTCACAATAACAGGAAATCCATGTATCAGAAGTAGGAGTCGTCGGTTCTCCACCCTTTCCGCTGGTGGTAACAGTAAAGGTTTGCGCATCACCTGAAAGATGAACGGATGCACCGTCATAGGAAGCCACAGAAACGGCCTCAATATGAATACTATCGGGTTCCTCGGAACAAGAAACGGCAACCGCCAAAGCCACAAACCAAGTCAGATATTTCTTCATGTCTGTTACCTCCATATGATTTCATCGTTGCCCCAAACGGTTATCGGTAGAATAGAGGGTTTGGGTTCGTAAGCCGGGATATACAGAAAATCCTGTACGATATTGATGCGAGAAACGTTTTTCCCAATAACCACATCTACCCAGGATGATCGCTCAGACTTACTATTATTAGGCTTAACAATAACATAAAGATCATCAACAACACTTATGAACGAACACCACGACACATCAAGATTACACCTCATCTGCCAAGCGTTCGCATTAACCTTGTGATTTACATGTACAATGACTGTGTCTCTTTCTGCCGGGAAGAAGATGGTACCGTCATTCCAATAAGCGTTCGTGCATTCCAGCGAAAAATCGTTATCTGGCTGGATTAGATTCTCTCCCTCATCACAGGAGCAAAAGAGGGCCAAGCCGGCTATTATTGTGATTAATAGTTTTTTCATCTCTTTAAGCTCTTTAATAAACATCGTCATTAACCTCAACTCGATCGCTATAGGCAGCATACCCGGGATTCTGCTGAGACCGAATCGCTTTATTGGCTGTCATCTCATCCAATGGAATAGGATACACAGCCCGAATCCCCAAACCGGTCGGATTGCCGAATGTTATAGTAGCAGCACTCGTGATACATCCAACAATCGGTCGTCCCGTAATGTTCCTCCCATTGCGGAACCAGTCAAAATAATTCTGTCCCTCCAACATAAATTCCCTACGGCGCTCGTCCAAAATATTATCCAAAGAGGATACGGAAGGTGCGTTATCGCGGCGGCGGACAGACGTTACTCTGGATAGCATCTCTTTTGCCGCGTCATAATTGGCTCTTTTGTAATAGGCTTCTGCCAAATTGAAGTAGATTTCCGGAAGGCGGACGACAGGCACGTTGTGAACACTGTGATATGGGTCGCCTACATACTTACGCAACGTCAACTCATCACTGAACGGAATGCCTAGTGTACAGATGAGATAGCGCCGCACATCGGAATCATACGCACATAGGCACTCAACCGCTGATGACGCTGTGCCGGTGGTCAAACCCAGCTTGGCATAGCCGACATCTTTACTCACAGTACCGTCAAGGGGAGAACCTGGAATATTGTAAGTCTGTTTGCGAACCCAGTAATTGATGGAGTTTCCTCCAAGGTTGTCCGTCTCTGAATATTTGATCTCCCAAATTCTTTCGCTGTTGTACGGCTTATAATACTGTGATGAATAACCCTCGTAGGAAATCATCGTATAATTTCCCTCATAAAGATTAAGCCACTTCTTGCCGAGGTCGACCACGCTCTTATAATCTTCCATATAGAGAGCAACCCGAATACGCAACGCGAGAGCTGCGGCCGGCCCAATGTGCCCCCGTTCTGTTTCCGTATCCTCAAGAAGCTCGAACGCCTTATCCATGTCTGCGGCCACCATCATCCAGCATTCGTCCGCAGAAGAACGCGTGATAACGTGATCTTTGACATCGAAAGACATAGCCATCGTATTGATGATTGGGACTCCGAGTGCTAGATTTTCCGAATAAGAGCTACCCCAAGTGCAGCTGTATTTTGGCGGATAGGAGAAACAGCGCAACAGATCAAAATAGGCGAGAGCCCTAAGCGCATACGCCTGACCCTTAATCTTTCGGAGTTCCGACACGTCGCCTGTAGCGTTATTGATAGATTCAAGTAGAATAGTGCTATTTCTGATAACATTATAACACCTGAGCCAGAGGTTGCGCGGATTTCCATTGATATTGGCCGCCGTAGTGTATGCATTTTCTGTTTTAAACGAAAAGCCGCCACCAACATCTCGCATATAGAAATCAGGACTCTTGACAGCATCATAAAGGTAAAGCAAGGCCCCGTAGTACTGGTAGCTCGAGACATCGTCATAGATGCCCGTCAGAAGAAGATCCAACCCTTTCTGGGTGGTTTTAACCGTTTCCCCTTCAAGACCAGTGTAGGAGGGCTTATCCAAAAGCGATTCGCAGCTATGGCAAAATAGGAGAATCGCAGAACAGAATAGTATCGCAAAGAATCGTTTCATCTCAGTGTCATTAAAATCTTATGGAAAAGCCGAGTGTGAAGGTTGCAGCAGTTGGATAGCGATCCTGTTGCCTGTAACCCGATGTCGTCATTTCGGGGTCATAGTTTTTGAGTGCACATAGAATAAGGGCGTTCTCAGCCTGGAGGTATGCCGAGGCGGAAACGGCTTTCATTGCTTTGGCAAATCGGTTCGGTACAGCCCAGGTAAGACGGGCTGAATTCAGTTTGAGGTAATCTCCCTTGTAGAGGTAACGGGTTGTATTGGTGGCCCGGCTCTGACCATTAATACGCAACGGGTTAGCTGCATCTTTGTGATCCGGTGTCCAACGGTCCAGCATTGAACGATCCATCACGACACTATAGGAGCCATCATTGTTGTGAAGAGAGGCGCCCATACTGTCGAATAAATAGTGTCCCAATCCATAGGTGAACGAAAGATCCAGCGTTAACCTGGAATATCTCAGGGCGGATTTGATGCTTCCGTACACTTTCGGGACGCCTTGTTTATTGTATTTGTAAGGCCCAGCCGTCGTTGACTTGTATTTATTACCATTCTCGTCCGTATTCCAGTACAAGCAGTATCCTGTATCGGGGTCGATTCCGGCGAACTCAATCAGATACCACGTATGGACGTTAAGTCCATTGGCAATAATCTGACGCTGCGCATCATCTAGATAAGAATCCTCCAAGCCGTAGTAAACGCTGCTGAGCGTGCTCATATTGAAGTTCAAATCCCATTTCACTTTGCTGGACTGGATTGCTGTTCCTTTGACGGTAAGTTCAATACCTCTATTATTGATACCGGCTTCTGTGTTCCTGAGCATCGTCCGGTAACCGGATGTCTCAGAGACCAACTCATACCGAAGCAGGTTGTTGGATTTTCGCTGAAAGTACTCCAGCCCGACGGTAAGCCGGTTCCCGAAAAACGCCGCATCGACACCTGCATTCCAGACGGTATTGCCCTCCCAGGTAAGATCAGGACGGTGGCGATAGGTACTGATTACGCCGACCTCCCCGTCGTAACGGGTCGTGTCAAAAATCTCTCGCCAATACGCGCGTGCGGCGGGCTGGTTTCCATTAATGCCGTAACTACCTTTAATCTTGAGCAGGTTGATATCTCTGAGAAAACGACGCATGAAGGGCTCCTTTGAAAGGTCCCAGCCGCCGGAAAGAGACCAGAAATTACCAGCTCGGTATCCAGGGGCAAACCGCGAAGAGTAATCCCGTCGGAAGGATGCTCCCATAATATAACGATTCTTGAGGGTGTACCCCCCCGTTGAGATTAAACTCAGCAATGCGGAGCCTGTTCTTGTTCCGGTATAATCGGAAATGCTTGACGCGCTGCTCAGATACGGGAAGCCGTCATCTGCAAAGTCTTGTGAAGCAAGATAGAGCAGTCTGTCATCGATATCCTCAATTTCTACGCCTATGGTTCCAGTCAATTGGTGCTTTTTCCCAAATTGTTTGTCAATTTGAAGGAGTGAAGCTCCTGTCACTTTGGTGCTCTCGTTATACCGTTCCTGCAAGCGGCCATTCAACATATAACCACCGCCGAAGGTACTTGTATAATAGGTCATGCGATGCGTCTGATTCCATCGAACCGCTGCTCGGTTTTCCCATTTTAGCCAGGGCGCTATCTTCCAAATTACATCGCCGTTGATCTGGAGCGTAATCGCCGGACGACTATTGCTGAAAAGCTCTGCCGTAGCTAACGGATTATTATTGGAATTAAGAAGATTGCCGGGAAAATGAAGATTATAACTACCATCCTCCAGATAGGCCGGAACCACGGGAGGTATGCAATTAGCCGCATACATGGGCGACATATAAAGTGTTCCTCCGTAGAGAGGACCATCCTGAGTGGAGTGGGCAGCATAACTATTAATGCTCCAATTCACTTTCTTGCTCTTGGCGCTTTGATTAAGCTTCATTCGGAAAGCCAGACGCTCGAGTGAAGAGTTCTTGATGGTACCCTGTTGGTCCAGGTATTCCAAAGAGGCATAATAACCGATATTGGCAAAACCGCCGCTCACCTGCAGTGAATTCTTCGTATAGACGGCTGTTCGAGTGATGGCATCATACCAATCAACATTCGGCAGTTTATCATAATTGTCTCCGAAATAATCATAATAGGTATAGCTACCATTCGGAGCGGGCATTACGTAATAGGTGTTGAACGACTCGCGGGCGAGTTTCTGCCAGGCATAGTAGTTCTTTCCGTCGAAGTTATGGCCCGTCTTGTCTGCATAGAGTGCATTCAATTCTTCAACCAACATTCTCCGCTGGGTGAGAGTGGATGATGTCGTACCGCGGATAACATTGTAAATCATACGATTCATTTCTCCTTCCACCCAAAGCTCTGCATACTCGCGCGCATCGACCAGATCTGGTTGATAAGCCATTATGGAGATACCATTGGTTGTCCTGAAGTCAATCCGCATCTTCTCTCCCGTCTTTCCCTGTTTCGTCGTGATGACTATCACGCCATTGGCGCCACGTGAGCCGTATAGTGCAGCGGAAGATGCATCTTTAAGAACAGTAAAGCTCTCAATATCCGAAGAGTTCAGCGCAGCCAGAGGGTTATCGGTGATATTCTCGCTACCAGAAAGATTGTCTTGTTCCCAGACAACTCCATCCACAACAAACAGCGGTTGGTTAGAACCTTCCAACGAACCAAATCCTCTCAGCAAAATGTCCCCCGGATCGCCCGGCTGTCCCGCCGTCACCGCGAGGGCGCCTACAACGTTGTCGCGAATGGATTCCTCAAATACTCCGATAGCCCTGTTTTCGAAAGTGGCGTTGGCAACAGTAACTGCACTACCTGTATAGGATTCTTTTGCAATTGTTCCGTAGCCGGTAACCACGGCACTCTCCAACGTACGAACTTCCTCCTTGAGGACGATGTCGACCAGAGTTTTTCCCTGTACTTGTACCCGCTGAGTCACCATGCCGGCGAGTATTACATCGAATGCAGAGTCCTCAGCAATTTTCAGCAGAAATTCTCCCTTCTCGTCCACATATGTGTAATTGCTGGTTGAACCAACTTCAACAACTACGGCTCCCGGCAGGGCGAGACCTGCCTTATCCATAACGTGACCTCTCACTGAAATGACCTTGGGTTGAGAATTCTGGCCAAAGGCATGGAAAGACATCAGCGCCAATAGACAAACCGTCACAATCCTTTTGAATGATACCATCGATAAGGTTTGAATAAAACGTAACTTCGGCTTACGCCATTATTTTGTTGGTAAAGATACATTTTTGTTTCCAATAAAAAAAGCTGTCTTAAAGAGGATTGACAAAATCTCCTTCTCTTTGACTGCAAGAAGGTTATCAATCTACGTAACCTTGATATCTATCATTTCCGAAAGGAGTTTCGCCAAAGTCGCGGAGAGTCACCGGCGTTCTGGGTTGCTGTAGGGCACATCTGCCTCCGCGAAGGGCCGATATCGAACAGTCGCGGAGGACGATAGGCATTCTGGAACTCTCCAGAGCTTATCGTCCTCCGCGACTTTGGCGAAAATGGCGGGAGCGCCGCCTCTTAGATTATTTCTTGACGTAGACGCCCTGCCAGGTGGTGTAGAGTTTGCCGTCGAAGAGACAGACAGCTATCGTCGTGGGGCTGAGACCGTACTGAGCGGGAACCCAGGTTTCAGCCTCGAGCGTTTCGGGATTGACCGTGTAGGTAGTGTACACGCCTTGGTTGTACGCATAGGAGTACTGCAGCGTCGTAGGGGTCAGCGTGAGCATCACGCCCTTGTGTGACCAGGTTCCAACCTCCTTGGAGACAGCCAGCTGTCCGTTAATCTCAAATACATTGTAAAACGTGTAATTCTTGCCTTTGATAACGACGCGGGTGTCAAGTTTGCCGTCATAATAATACTCCCAGGTACCGTCGAGGTCATTGGATTTGATGTTCTGCTCAAAGTCCTCTCGCATCATGATGACCGGACCGCCAAAAGCTTGCGCGCTCGACTGCATCATCCAGTCGCCTTCCCATTCCCACAGCGTAGCGCCTTTCATAAGAGGGCTAACCGTCACCGTACGGGGACCATTCCAACCGAAAATCTCGGCAGAGACGGAGATCAGTTTGCCGACATCCTCCTCCTCTTTGTAGGACTTCGGGGTCATCTTGATGACACCGTTGATGTAGGTATAGTCGCCGGCATCGATACGAATACCGCCGGCACCCATCCATTTCCATTCGTAGGTGCCGTTTGCGTTGAAAGTGGCGTTGAAGTAGTGATACTCGTCGCCGCGCATCATCCAGGTGCCCTCGATATCGGAGTCACCCTCGCCGCCGCATGCGCTCACGGTCAGCATGGCCAGAGCAGCCATTGCAAAAAGGATAAATCGTTTCATAGTAGTTATGGTTATAAATATGGTTATTAAATAATGATTATTCACGGATGGCTTTGATGCCGGGGAGTTCGATGCCCTCGAGGTATTCCAGCATCGCGCCGCCGCCAGTGGAGACGTAGCTGACCTTGTCGGCGAAGCCCATCTGGCTCACGGCAGCCACCGAGTCGCCGCCACCCACGAGGGTGAAGGTGCCTTTGGCGGTAACCTCTGCCAGCATGCGGGCCATTTCCCGGGTGCCGGACGCAAAGTTCTCCATCTCGAAAACGCCCATCGGGCCGTTCCAGAGGATGGTCTTGGAACATTCGATTACGGACTTCCAGGTTGCGACGGTGGAAGGCGCCGCATCCATGCCCATCCAGCCCTCGGGGATGGCGTCCTTGCGGACCACCTTGCGGACCGCGTCGTTGCTGAAGGCGTCTGCCACCACCACTTCGTCTCCGAAAACGATCTTCACGCCGCGGGCCTCAGCCTTGGCGAGGATATTCTTTGCGGTCTCGATTTGGTCATCTTCGCAGAGCGAAGCGCCGATCTGGCCGCCCTGGGCCTTCACGAAGGTATAGACCATACCGCCGCCGATGATCAGGTTGTCCACCTTCTCGAGCAGGTTCTCGATGATGCCGATCTTGGAAGAGACCTTGGCTCCGCCGAGGATGGCCGTGAGCGGGCGTGCGGGGTTGTCGAGCACTTTGTCGATAGCGCGGATCTCCCCTTCCATCACATAGCCGAACATCTTGTCGTTCGGGAAATACTTGGCGATGAGCGCGGTGGAAGCGTGTGCGCGGTGCGCGGTGCCGAAGGCGTCGTTGATGTAGCAATCGGCATAGGATGCCAGCTTGGCCACAAAGCCTTTCTGGCTCTCCTTTACAGCCGCCTTGGCCGCCTTCTTCTCCTCATCCGAAGCATCTTCCGCCAGTCCGCGCGGCTTGCCCTCTTCCTCCGCATAGAAGCGAAGGTTTTCCAGCAGCAGCACCTCTCCCGGTTTGAGCGCGGCGGCCTGTGCATCCGCCTTCTGGCAATCCGGTGCAAACTGCAGCTTGGCGCCGAGCAACTCCTCAACGCGGCCGATGATGTGCTTCAGGGAGTATTTCTCCGTAGGGCCCTTCGGCCGGCCGAGGTGCGACATGATAATCAGCGCACCACCGCCTGCGAGCACCTTCTTGAGGGTGGGGATGGCAGCCCGGATACGGGTATCGTCGGTAACATGGAAGTTTTCGTCAAGGGGAACGTTGAAATCGACCCGCACGATGGCCTTTTTGCCTGCGAAGTCGTAAGTGTCAATGGTTTTCATATTGTAAGAATGGTTCGTCCGGTTAAGCCGTTACAAAAATACAAATAATAATCAATACTTTTGCAAGCATAAACGCGCGCGCATGACGATTGAACAACCCCCGCAATCCTGGCAGGATTATGAACTGATCGATTCCGGCAACTTCCGGAAGCTGGAACGGTTCGGTCCGTACGTGATGATCCGGCCCGAGCCCAAGGCCCTCTGGGATCCGACGCTGCCCGAGAGCGAGTGGCGCGCCATGGCGCATACGGAATTCAAGCCGGGTGCCGGATTCGGCAAGGCCGGCAAGGAGGACAGCGGCACCTGGACCCCGCTTCGCAAGATGCAGGAACAGTGGACCATCGCCTATCCGCCGGTAGGACTTCGCCTGCGGCTCGGCCTGACCTCTTTCAAACATGTGGGCGTCTTCCCCGAGCAGGCCACCAACTGGGACTTTATCGTGCGCAACACGCGCGAGATTGCCGAGGTGCGCGCCAAGGCCGGCGAGGGTGCCCCGAAAGTGCTGAACCTCTTTGCCTACACGGGTGCCGCATCGCTGGCAGCCTGCAAGGGTGGCGCCGACGTGACCCACCTGGATTCGGTGAAACAGGTGGTGACCTGGGCCCGCGAGAATATGGAACTCTCCGGCATGGACGGCATCCGCTGGATCGTGGAAGATGCGCTTAAGTTTGCCCGCCGGGAGGTCCGTCGCGGCAACAAATGGCAGGGCATTATCCTGGATCCGCCGGCCTACGGACATGGCCCGGACGGCGAGCGCTGGAAACTGGACGAATGCCTGAACGAACTGCTCAAATGCTGCGCCCGGCTGCTGGCCCCGGAAAACAGTTTCCTGGTGCTGAATCTCTATTCCAACGGCTATTCCGCGGTGCTGGCCGAGACGCTGGTCCGCACGGCTTTCGGCACGGACGGCCGTCTGGAATGCGGCGAATCGGTGCTTCGCGACCGCTACGGCAAGGCGCTCCCGCTGAGCGTATTCACGCGGCTGCGGCGCTGACCTCCGTCCCGCCGCTAACCATAATTAAACGTAACAAAACGGATAATAAGATATGACCAACTTTCTCTCTGTAGTCTGGGACATCAACCCGATTCTTTTCAAGATCGGCCCGCTGGCCATTCGCTGGTATTCTCTGCTCTTCGTCTCCGGTTTCCCGCTGGGTTGCTGGATGATGAGTAAGTTCTTCAAGCGCGAGGGCGTGGATCCCGCCAAGATCGAACCGCTGCTCTACGCCATGCTGATCGGCGTGATCGTGGGCGCACGCCTCGGTCACTGCTGGTTCTACCAGCCGGATTACTTTCTGGCGCCTTTTGTAGCTGCTTTCGGCGGCAAGGTGGACCCGCACATCGCACAACAGGGAATGACCAATTGGCAGGCCTTCTGGGAGACCTTCATGCCCTGGAAGGGCGGTCTGGCTTCGCACGGCGGCGCCATCGGTATCCTGCTGGGACTCTGGTGGTACACCCATAAGTACGGCAAGGCCAACCACTTTGACATGCTTTGGATCATTGACCGCCTGGTAATCTGTGTCTGCTTTGCCGGCGCGCTCATCCGTCTGGGCAACCTCTTCAACTCGGAGATCTACGGCAACGAGACCAGCCTTCCCTGGGGCTTCATCTTCAAGCGCAACGGCGAGACGGTCCCCAAGCATCCTACGCAGATCTACGAAGCCCTCAGCTATATTCTGCTCGGTATCTTTTTGGTTATCATGTATTGGAAGCGGCTGGACAAGTTATATCGCGGCTGGATCTTCGGCGCTTTCCTGATTGGCTGCTTCGGCATGCGTATCCTGATTGAGTTCATCAAGCAGCCGCAGGTGGAGTTTGAGAAAGGCATGGCACTCAACATGGGTCAGTTACTGAGCATTCCGTTCGTGCTGGCCGGTATCTTCTTCATTGTCCGGGCCTACATCAAGAAAACGCCGGCCCGGGTCGTCGTCCCTGAACAGGCCAACTATTGTCCTCCCAAAAAACAGCGATGATCCGTTTTGACTGCGTCTATCTCGAAGGCTGCCTGCCCGAGATTCTGGAACGCCTGACGGCCTCCAACCTGGAACAGACGGTGGGCTATGGCGAAGATGCCCATTGCGCGGCCGCGCGCGGGAAGATTAAGGAAGCGGTTGGCCGGAGCGACGCCGAAGTCCACTTTCTGGTAGGCGGCACGCAGACCAACACCACCGTCATCTCCTCCCTCCTGAAACCCTATCAGGGCGTGGTATGCGCCGCAAGCGGTCACATCAACGTCCACGAGACCGGGGCTATCGAGCACGGCGGCCACAAGGTGCTCGCCCTCCCTGCAACGAGCGGGAAGATTACGGCAGCCCAGGTGGAAGAGACCTTTGCCGGACACCGCGACGATGCCAACCACGAGCACATGGTGCAGCCCGGCATGGTCTATATCTCCTATTCCACCGAGTTGGGCACGCTCTACAGCAAGGCCGAGCTTACGGCTATCTCGGAGGTATGCCGCCGCTGGCAGCGCCCGCTCTTCATTGACGGCGCGCGACTGGGCTACGGCCTGGCCTCCCCCGCTTCCGACCTTACGCTGAAAGAGGTTGCCGCACTGGCAGACGTCTTCTACATTGGCGGCACCAAACAGGGCGCCCTCTTCGGCGAAGCGGTGGTCTTCTGCAATCCGGCGCTGGCCCACGAGTTCCGCTACCACATCAAACAGAATGGCGGCATGCTGGCCAAAGGTCGGCTGCTGGGCATCCAGTTCGAGACACTCTTCACGGACGATCTCTACCTGAGGGCTGCCAAACACGCGATTGACGAGGCTTTCCGCCTGCGGGACGGCCTCCGCGCCAAGGGCTACGCATTCCTCTGCGACAGCCCCACCAACCAGCAGTTCCCCATTCTGGAAGACAGCCAGATCGAGGCGCTACGCGCCGACTTCGGATTCGAGTTCTGGCAGCGGATCGACGCGACGCACTCAGCGGTGCGATTCTGCACCAGCTGGGCCACCCGGCCTGATGCGGTGGATGCGCTGCTCGCCGCGCTGTAGATTTTCTGTCTCAACGTTCATAGTGGTCCAGTCGATGGACCACTATGTGCATTTACCCCCAAAAAATGTAGATAGTGGTCCAGGAGCTGGACCACTATCTACATGTAGTGCGAATTCCGCAGGATTATTCCGTAACAATCTTCTGGCATCGGACAAAGCCGCCGGTTGCACGGTCGCCGTTCGTAGAGTTGGTGACGACATTGCCGCCATTGGTCGTGAATTTCAGTTGGAACACACGACCGTTATACCAGGAGCGCTTGGTGGTATTACCTGTCACTCCCACATCATTTCGGCACCAGTACCAACCACCGGTGTAATACGAACCGTTGTTGCCGGAGCAGTAGGAACCACGCGGCATGAAGAGCGGCTGGGTAGCGTCTGCGGTGACATTGAACCAGTATCCTTTCAGATCAGCAAAGTAACCCGCAGCGTCCGTGGTGGAATTGCCATCCCACTCCTTGATGACGTTGGACTTGAAGTCAATGGTTGCCCAGAACGAAGAGGAGCCACCTTCCGGTACGCGGTAACCTGCCGGGCACGGATCCCAAATGGTCTTTTCATCACCAGCCCAAAGATTCTTGGTACCTTCCCACAGCCAGTCACCATACCATTGCTGGTGTTCAGCCAGAGTAGTGTCAAGCGGCTGGATGAATGCAGCGGGGTGCTGAACGGCATATACCAAAGTTCCGACCTCTGCAGAGGTTTCGATTTTGTTGGTGGAGGCGTTGAAGACAGGGTCCTTGCGGCCGAACTGGAAGCGGAGGCCCCAGTTCTCCGAGTAAGCGACAACCGTATCCTTCGGGTAAGCGCAGACGGCGCCGATGTTACGGTCCATCAGAATGGTCTTGTTGTCCTTCAGGGTGATGTCGGCGGGGGTATCGGTAATCCAGATAATCCAGGACCAAAGAACGGTTTCATCCGCATCCTTTGCTTCCAGGATATAGTCACCTTCGTTTTCGCCTGCCGTCACCTTGCAGAAGTTGGCGTAGTTGTTGATGGTGATTGACGGGTTCTGACCATTGATCTGGGTATAGTAACGGGGTCTGCCGTATCCACCGCTCTTTACGTGACCGACCAGTTTGCCATCCGGACGGAACGGACCGAGCTCCAAATAGTTGTTCGGCTCAACGATATAGGTGTTGGCCAGTTTAGCCTTCGCGAAGGTAAAGCGGACCTCCGCAACCGGCATATCCTGAATGGTGCTGCGGATGATGGTGTTCTCAACCACCGTACGGTTCAGGGAGAGATAAGCCGGGGTCTGGTCGCTCGTCAGGGAGACGGAGAGACCGGCAGCAAAAGCGTTTACAGGAACAACTGCGTAGACGATCGTCGGTGCGGCGGGATCCGCGCTGAGGATGGTACCTTCGGGCAGCGTCACGGTGATGACCTTGGTGGTGTTGTCTGTGAACTCAAGGACCGGGTCGTTGCCACTGATGGTGACGGTAGCGTTACCTGCCAGCGGTTCGTTGGCGGCAATCTGGATGAGCTTGATAGGGCGCTCAGCGGTGCCGTAGAGCTGCAGTTTGAGCAGACCCATCACGTTCTTGAATTCGAACGCGGTGGTTCCGACAGCCACGGCCAGGTTAGCGTTGTTGGGAATATTGCCCACAACACCTTCCTGCACGTCGGGAATCACGACGGGAAGATAGAATGTGCCTTCTACCTGATCACCGAAAGACTCGGTGTCGAAGAAGCTGGCGGGATAGACAGCTGCTTTGAGTTCATCCGCGATAGCGTCACCTTCAAATGCACCGTTGGTGGTCTCTTCACCGGCAATGATCGTGTAAGTGACTGCATTTTCAGGGGCGGAAGAGCCGACTACGGCAATCTTGTCGCCTGCGCTCCAAAGCACGAGGTTGCTCTCATCCAGCGAGGTTCGCGTTGCGCTGACCGGCTGTTCGAGCGATGCTTTGAGGGTAACTTTTTCCACCGGTTTAGCGATGGGTGAATCGATGTCATTCTGGCATCCGACGACGGCAAACAGAACTGCGGTCGCGAGAATCAGTACTTTTTTCATAGTCTTTCCTCCGATTTTTAAGCAGCAGTCCATGCCCCGTTGTTTACATCGAATCCTTCCGTGGATCCGCTCGAAGCGAGAACGGCATTTTCAGCTTCGGTCAGAACGAGGTCCGTCTGCGGAGCCGTGTAAAAGCGTTTTTCGAGATTCATAATACAAATGGGATTATAATAGTATTAACCGTGAATCAATTACGTCCGTCAAAAATAATAGTTTTTTTGCAATTCCAAAAGCGGCTACGGAATTATTCAATAGAATTTCCTATTTTTGTCTGGCTAAAAACCCGACTTATGAAATACAAACGCATACTCCTCAAACTCAGCGGTGAAACGCTCGGCGGTCCGGAAGGACGCGGCTTGGATGAGCAGGTGATTGACAACTTTGCCGCACGCATTGCCCGCATCGCGCAAAGCGGCGTGCAGGTGGCCATCGTGGTGGGCGGCGGCAACATCTTCCGCGGGCTGCAAGGCACCGGCAAGGGATTCGACCGCGTACACGGCGACCAGATGGGCATGCTGGCTACGGTGATCAACAGCAAGGCGCTGGCCATCTTCATCCGCAACCACGGCGTGCAGGCAGAGGTTTTCACCTCCACCCCGATGCGCCCCATGGCCCGTTATTATATGCGCGACGAGGTGGTGGAGGTGCTCGAAAAGGGCGGCGTAGCGCTGCTCAGCGGCGGCACCGGCAACCCCTTCTTCACCACGGACAGCGGAGCATCCCTGCGCGCCTGTGAGATCGGTGCGGATGCCATCCTCAAGGCCACCAAGGTGGACGGCGTCTATGATTGCGACCCCATGAAGAACCCCAATGCCGTGCGCTACGAAACCCTCTCCTTTGACAAGGCAATCGCCGATAATCTCAAAGTGATGGACCTCACCGCGTTCGCGATGTGCAAAGAGAACAAGATGCCCATCGTGGTCTTCAACATCAACCGCGAAGGGGAACTGGAGCGTGCGGCTGCCGGCGAAAAGGCCGGCACCCTGGTTTGCTAACGAATAAAACGAAATACCATGATTGAAAAAGCCCAGCAAACGGTTGCTTCCGCTGAAGAAAAGATGGAAGAAACCATTCTCTATCTGGATGAGAGCCTGAAGAATTACCGCGCCGGCAAGGCAAATACCTCCGTGTTCAACCCTGTGCTCGTCTCCTACTACGGCACGATGACCCCGCTGCCCCAGATGTCCAGCATCACGGCGCCGGATGCCAAGACCATCCTGATCCAGCCGTGGGACAAGAGCCAGATCCGCGCCATTGAGAAGGCCATCCTGGACGCCAACCTCGGTTTCACCCCGCAGAACAACGGCGAAACCATCCGCATCAATATTCCGGTCCTGACCGAGGAACGCCGCGCCGAACTGGTCAAAAAGGCCCGCACGGAAGGCGAACAGTCCAAAGTCTCCATCCGCAACACCCGCCGCGAAGCCATCGAAGCCCTCAAGAAGATGGTGAAGGAAGGTCTCCCCGAGGACGTGGAGAAAGACGACGAAGACGCCGTCCAGAAGCTTACCGACACCTATACCAAAAAGATTGACGAACTTCTCGCCGCCAAAGAGAAGGAAATTATGACGGTGTAGGCAGTCGGCGGTTACTTGTGGCGAAAAAGAAGAAGTGCTGCCCCGGGATGGGGTAGCACTTCTTTAAATATTCAGAAGATTAGTTATCATCTGCAAGATAAACGACGATAGAAGCGATACGAGTATCGCGATTGTTGCGTTTTGTTGTTCTTAGTGTTACGCTGGTTGTTGAATTATTACCAGCTGTCCAGGTGCCAACCGTACCGCTTCGATTATAGGAACCGCCACCACTTCGGACAGTAACACTCTCAGCGTAATAATTAGCCCCCGAGTAATTAATCTCAATTTTTGTAACATGACAGTCTGCCGGAGCGGTTACTGTAATGTCTGTATTATTAGGCGCTGTTGTATAAGTACCTCCAAATGTAGGGGTGGTATTACTAAACGCCACGGTAACGCCATCTGCAGTCGTGTACGAGCGGTTGTTATTAGAATAATTGGCGCTTGTTGTGGCAACAGATATACTAGACGGCGATCTATTGATTGTCACATCCGCAGCGTCATAATCATCGGCAGAAAGATAAACGGTGCACGGTGAGAATCTGTATGTCGTTTTTAAGGCGATTGTATAAGTGCGCTGCGTAAGGTCAGTAGGTGTTAAAGTGTACGTGACACCATCGCTATTGAGGCTTAACAGGGCATTATCGCCGGTGTTTCCATCCGGAGTCAAACCTTCGAACCTAAGTCTTGCCGGTTCAACAACCCCATCCGCATACGTAAAGTGGAAAGAAAGGGTTCTATTCAGGCCGGTGTTGATATAGGTTCCGCTGAATCCAACATTCGAAAATTGAGCACCTTGAATGGTAATTATATTAGACTGGGCCTGTGCATAGAGCAACGGGTTCTCCGTGATATTCGCCGTAGAGAGGGTTACGGAAGCTGCGGTACCAACAACACCGGTTGCTGTGAGCGCAAGTTCAACGGCATTCGCAAAGCCATGGGTCAGGTTTGCATCAGGGATATAATAGAGATAGGTGTTTCCACTTGAGTGTTGCAGGCCTGAAGTAACCGGAGTCTCACCGTCTGCGTAATACTGTGGCGTAAAGCCATTGAGTATCACTGTCATAACCTGAGGAATCACACGATTGTTCGGATCCAGGCCGTTCTCCCGAGCTGTCGCGGCATCTGCGCTCAAACCCTTATCGTTCGTAGGATCCCACCAGAAAATGGAATTGCTTCTGTGGTCATAGTCCATCCGGAAGGTCAGGGTCACGTTTCCATGACGAGAAACCGTTGTCGGAGACCATTGCTGGGTCGGGAACGTGAAGAGACGCTGCGTATAGTTGTAGAAATCGTCATGGGCCATCGCATCGCTGAAATACTTGTTGTGTACGTACACGGTGCAGGCATTATTGGAAACGGTGGTCTTAAAATAGCAGTCAACATACTTCCATACGGTACCATTCTTCGTTACGGTCCCCAGTCCATCATATTCCGACTGGGTTACCGTCTTGATAAAATAGAACGCAGGGGTTTCAACGCCGGGTACCGTCGAGGAACCATAAGTTACAGGCAGCACGTCTCCATCCGGGGTCAGACTGTAGCCGTCCGGTTCGATGGTAAATTCCAGCGGGAAGACGGAGCGGGAAAGGCCTCGGGGAATGAGGATTCGAACAACCTCTTGTTCACCAGCACTCTGTGCAACATATTTCTGACGACAGGTTACTTCCATTGATTGACGAGGAGAAGTTCTGATAATCACATTTCGGCTAAGTGTATTTCCATTATAAGTACCTTCCACATGGATCGTCTGCGTACGAGCCTCCGTAAAGAATCTGTCACCATCTATATAGGATTCACTCAACTCGTACATGATCTTACCCCATTTTTCAATCGTTGTATCCGCAACTTGTGCTTGCGTTGCAGGAACCCAGTTGTTCTGTTGACGGACATACGAGATTGCATTGCCACTACCGTCCTTATCTATCCATACATGGCACGTATCAGCGACCGTCTTGAAGGCCAGAATACCCTGGCTTGCCGCCTGTGCCGCCGTCAACTCCGTGAAAACGCCAGATGACTCATCCAAAGAACCCACTTTGACGATTACACGCTCATTGGCCTCCTGATTGGCATTATAGACCGTATCCTGCACATTGGTAGGAATATACCGGAACATGACGGAATCCAATTGCGGCTGTACGTAGAATTTCTCCGTGAAAGAGGTACCGATACTCGACTTACCATCGGAGATGCTGATCAGGCTCTGGAAGTTCGGGTCGCCCGTTACGGAAGCCGAGGTGGCCTTTGATGCCTTATTGATATCCGACTCACCGGTACCTGCCTCAATATTCAACAGGTGTACTGTATAGGACTGGTTGCGGAGCAGCGGAATTGCCACGCCTTCCGTGTTGACGATATCCAAAGCGTAGTATTTTTCCGGTTCGGGATCTCCGTCATAATCATGTCTAATTGCTTTGATAATCAATCTGGTAGCACGTCGTGCCGCGGAAGGCATAGTTCGCTCGTACACAAAGAGGACATTATTTTCCGGATTCGAGCTATCCCAGTCCTGGAGATCTGCATCTCCCGGAACACCCACATCGGCATTGCCGGGGTAATAATTATATGCCTGATTCGAGGGAGAATAACCACCATAATAAAACGGAGCTCCCGTCACAAGCGTATCGCTTTGATTCACCCGAACCAGAGGATAACGCTGGTAGTTCATCAGAAAATTCTCAAAGTAGAGCGGCGAAGTCGTATCCTCATCGCCCGGCTCTATAATGGGGTTGCCTGCTGCGTCGGTTGAGAAGGGAGCGGACAGAATCGGTGCCACAACACCCTCCGACGGGGCATATGCCAAACCAAATTTACTGATTGTCACCAACTGGTGGTTCTTCTCCGGTTCATTTTGATACTCAAATAATTGCGTCAGGTTACGCAGGTATACGCGGGCAAAGTTGCGCACCAGGATGATGGGGTCAGGGAACTGCCTCATTGTAGCTTCCGTTGCCACATAATCGTTCCCCACCTTGTTGACGCGGACGCCATTGGGCAGAATCACTTTCTGCCAGTAAGCATCGTTGTACTCTTCGGAGCGCTGGGAACGGATTCGGGACATCACATACTCTTCCGTATCCTGGCTACCGGAAATAGGCGGACTGGTACGGACCGCCGTCGGACAGTTTGCAATGAAGTGCAGACGCAGGCGGCTGTCGCTGATGGAGAGTTTGGCCTCGAGCGCATACACCGTTGCATTGGTACCGTCGTAATGAGCCGGAGTCGTCTCCGTTACCGTTGCCCGCACCCACTCGTTGAAGTAACCGCTACCACCGAATACAGCAATATAGAAACCGGTTGTATCGATGGTTGGATCGTTGCCCATTACACGGGTTGCTCCTGCATCTGAGGGAATCGCCACCTTGAAAGAGAGGGTTACGCGCTCGGTATCCTTTTCCAAATCGGGGGTAGGGAACGGATCAATCCCGTGGCAGCCCGTCAAGAGCGCCAACGCTACAAACAATATGTATCCAAATCTTTTCATGGCGTTACTTCTTTCTTACAGTTGCCCGGTCCTCATCACCCCAGGTAAAGGTAGTCTTGGTTACTCTCTCGTTGGTTGTTCCCTCCCAATACCATTCATCATACACACAACGGACATAGTTAGTGCCAGAAGTGCTGGTATTGGATGACAATGAAGCGCTGCTATTTCCGGCAGGAACTGTAACGTACCCGTTATTACTCCAATAATTAGTACTATTGCCCGTATCACTACCTAACAGACGGGGAATCAGGTTGTCCTTTGTCAACTGCGCCATATACGTAATCTCCGCCACAGTCGGCAAGCGCCAGCGACCTGCAGGATAACCGTCTTCCTGATACGATGCGCAGCGACGCTGAGCATTTGCGAAAGTCATCGGTTGGGTCGCACCGAATGACGATGCGATTCTGAATTTTGGCGCGATAAAATAACTATACTCAGCGCCTCCTGCGGGATAGTAATAGGTTATCGGGCGGGTTTCATTTTGAACAGAAGCTTTGCTCTGACTCCATGTCTGTCCTAGATTATCGATGGTTCGGCTTCTCGGATCGCCTAACATATAGGTTGAAACCGCACCGGTAGTCGGAAGAACCGAAGTCTCGATGACATACATATTTGTATTCGTATTGCTCGAATTGCTTAAATCAGAAGGAGCAGACCCCAAATAATAATCCCATCCGTTCTGCTGGGAAGAGCTTGTCCAACTGCCGTCGACATTAATTGTCTGATTATACCAGGAACCGCTGGTATTCGTCCCGTTATCCTGTCCTCCATTGACATAGCCATAGCCACAATTCGAAGTACCGCCACTATTCTCCTCCGGCTTGATAATGATAGAGGGCCGCTGCTCAATAATAACGTCAGTGAAATAGAGGTTTGCCCCTTCTCCCTCATGACGCAACCGCATACGGATCGTATAAGGCGCCACGTCATAGTTATTGGCAGACATGTCCCGCTTCAGTGGATGGTTGAAGGTGACGCTGTCGCGACCATGAACGATCACGGACCAACCGTCAGAATCGGCCGCCTGGTTATACGTAAACGAATGAGAGGCGGGTGCCGGTGTCGCACTGCTATAGTTCGGACGCACCGCTATGATCTGGTTGCTGAGGGTCGTGGTGAAAGGATTGTAAATTCTCGGGTTGACACCGACGTAATTTGCATCTATTTCATGCGAAGAGGTGTACACGCCGCTGGCCACCGTAAAACCTACCACCTCCACATCGTGGCTCGATTGAATCGGGATGATAAGATTATCCTCGTTGTACAAGACATACTCGGTGGTCGGTACGTTCAAATAACGGGCCGTAATGACCGTTGCCGGCACAGAGGTGATACTGGTGATGTTCTCCTCGGTCACCTCTTCTATCGCGCCACACCAGGGGGCAATACCATAGTGGATGGTTACCTGCGGCGGATCAGCCTGCTCGGTACCCAGAATCTGCACGTCGATAGAAATGTGGTACCAGTGGTTGCGAAGCAGTTCATTGCCATGGAACGGAATCTTGTAGTAATACTTACGGGTCGTGTTGCCGTATTGCCAGGGAATGATGAGCTTCATGTACGGCTCCATGGACGATCCTGTCTCCCAGGACATCGGATAGGAATAGAAGGGCTTAATTTGTCCGATATGCCCCTCAAATACGCTGTCAATCGGCGTGTAAACCGGAACCTTGACCGAAACCGTAGCGTTGTTGATTTCCCGGCTGCGGCTGGTGGAGTCACCCGTAGCGTACAGTATAAAATCGTGATACTGCGAATAAACCACCGGTTCACCCGAGCCGAACGTCGCAGAGGCCGTTACCGGCACCGGCTCAGGCTCCGCTCCGAGTGAAGCTTTCCGCATGGGGTACACCATGTAGACAGACATATTTTTTTTGTCCGGTATCCACTGGTTGTCCTCGTCACCGACGGCCTGATCGGCCACCGTGACGGCGAAGGTCACTTTTGCTGCCACGCGGGCCATTCCCACGGTTGCATAAACCGGCGTCGAACCCTGCGCATTACCCAGCGTAAGCTGCATCTCGCCGGTCATCACGAAATCGGATTGAATATAGTTCCAATAGGAGTTTTCACCGACCGTCACGGAATTCTCCCACGTGGGGGCCGGAAGGAGCGAGCCCTTGATATCACTGATATTACGACTGCCGGGGGTTCCCTGATAGGTTCCGCCATTGTTGGTGAAGTTCGCCACTACGAACAATCCGCAGTGCGCACCTGAACCGGTCGTACCGAAGATGCTTTCAATGTCTGTCGGGTTGGTCTGAAGCTGTACCAAGGTACCGTTTCGACGGACTTGAAGAACCTCCTTCGTGATCTCTCCGGTAGTTTCATTATAGAAAAATATGTCGATTCTCTCGGAGATGACGTTCTCATTCAGAGCCTCTTCTCCTTCCTTGGTGGCACGAGTCTCCGGATCAGCAATAACGAGGTTCAGGACAATTCCATCGATATACTCGGGAACATCCGGGACGCAGCCGACAAAGGCCAGCAGTGCCAATGCAAATATGATGAGTTTAGTTCGCATCCAATACTAGTCTAATGTTTTTCCGGTTGAATTCAGAGTTTGCATCGTGCCATTCACCGTTGAAGTAGATGGCCACGTTGAAAAAGAGTGTCTGGGTGGTAGTCGGAGAGAGATCGTTATTTGGCTTCACGGTGAATTCCACTTTACCGTTTTCCGTGAAGGCGTCAATCTCGCCGGAAGTCGGTTCGATCTCGAAGTATTGTGCCGCAGAGAGCGGATAAGCCGTTATTTGCCAACGACCGGAGGTCGGAGCCTCTATATAGAAACGGCCCTTCATTACCTCGGTATTGGTCCTGAATCGCATTGTCTTAGCCGACCATTCTTCAGTCGTCGGCTCCGTGGAATATGATTCTGTGGTACTGTTGTAGCGATAAAATGCCAACACACCATCCTTGAACATACCGCTTCGCGCGGAGATGGAGTGATCGGAGTAATCCCAGTCATACGCCTCATATTCCCAAGGCAGCACGCGCGTATAGATCTCGATGGAACTTCTCTTGAACTGAAGCATCAGAGAGTATTTCGTACCGGCATCCATACCTACGAAGTTGTCTTTGAAGAACTTCTGGCGGGAAAGGACAACGGATGCGGTCAGGTCGGCCGACAGATTGTCATTGTTGTCAAGCACATTGTATTCTACGACCAGGCGGGCGTTCGTATCCAGCTCCATATAGGTCTGGGGCCACATCAGGATATAATCCGTCAGATTCAGAATCGTTTCCTGATTGATGTAAACACTTCCTGCCGGATCTGCCGACTGGAAAAGCACCGTGCTCACGGAGTCGATATTGGCCGTGGCAACCTGTACGGTGGCGGCGGAGTAGTCAATCGTAGCGCTGCGCTTGTTCTTCATTCCCACGAGGGTGACTCTCTTAAGATAGACGGTGTTGCCGGAGGTATTCTGAACCTCGAGGTTCATCGCCGTGAAGAGGTGATGATGCTTCAGGCTGATGGGGGTGTTCGCCTTGTGGGTTTGTGCGGGAACCGTGATCACGTCGGAATACATGAAGTCGAACAGCGGCGTGGAAGCGTCCATCACCTTCTGGGGAATGGTCAGGACCTGCGTGCTTGCATTGTAAGAGGTTCCGGCCCCGAAGAATTCTTCCTCGTACATGCCGAGCGTGTTATCATAGTGGAGCCAGGAGAAGAACTTGTGGGTACCGTCGGCCGTCCAGGGATAGGTCCGGCTCGAACCGTAGTTCCAGACAGGACTGCCCGCGAAGACCAGCGAGTCATTGATGTAATACGGATTCTCTGCGCTCATCCAGGAGACATTCCCCGAGAATCCGGTGAGAACGTCAAAGACGCGCAACTTGTTGCCGGTGCTGTTGAGCGCAGTGGAGTCCATCATGGCTCGGGTAGGGCCGGCGTTCACTGCAGAGAAGGAGATGGTTCCCTCGCCGAAGTAATCCTTGCCGCAGGAGACTACCGACAGCACAACAACGATCAGGTATAGTACTTTTCTTCTCATTATTCTCAATTACTCAACCGTAACACCAGCTTCCGCGGCCGTCCAGACGTCCGTGGTGGCGGTAAAGGTGATATTGTCGTTCAGTCCGATGCTGAGTGTGTAAATATATTTTTTACCGGGTTCCCATTGCGTAATCGTACCACGAAGCGGAATGGTAACCGGAGCGTTTTCAAATGTAAAGGTAGCAGAATTTAACGTTTGAGCAATACTATAGCTCACGGTAAGTGACGCTGTAGCGTCAACTGCTGAAGAAAGTGTCTGCGGCAAAAAGAGATATGTGCAGACCGTATCGATATCCGGTTCGTTCTGGGCGTTATAGGTCAGCGCCAGGGACGCGTTGGACAGGAATGTAAAATCATGGAGACTCTCCTGGTTGGACCAGGTGCCGTCGGCAAAGTCCCCGACAGTATATATATTATTGAGGGACAAGCCCTTGAGGGACAGATTCACCGTGCTGTTGGCGTTGTTATAGTAATCTGCCGCTTTCACGCGGAATACCACCTGCGAAAGTGCGTGTGAGAAAGTCAAAGGAACACTTTCCGGATGCGTGGAGCAGTCTGCAACCGTCGCGGTTGCGTAGCAGAGGTCCGTCGTCATCTCGGTGGTGGATTGTACGGTGTAATCAGTGGCGGTAACGCCGTTTGTCTGATCGATGCTCAGGCCGGTTGCGCTAGCCGGACTGTATGCTTTGAATGTGAGGGAGCCGCCCAGGGGCCAGTACTGGTCGGTAGATGTTGCCCAGAGGGCTATGGTAGAATTGTATGAGGCTTCAAGACGCTCAAAATACGGTGCGGCACCATCGTGAAAAGCACTCACGACGAAATGCTCCGTTTCAGGATAGACCGTGCCTGTAATGATAGCCCTCGTTGCTTTGGAAGCTACCGGCGCAAAGGAGATCTTACTGGAGGTGATCTCCGATATCGTGCAGGCCGAAAGCAGGAATGCGGCCGCAACGACAGTCAGGTATGCGTGTCTTGTTTTCATACGATTCTCTATTCGTCCAGAATAATTTCACGGGTCTCGACCCAGTCTGTGACAGCCAGGCTTAAAACGCTGCTTTCCAGACCGACAGCGAGTCGGAACGTGTATTTGTAATGAGGAAGCCACTTCTGGCAGCAGTTCCAAATGGGAAGATGTGCTTCACCGGGGACCTCGTAGGTCAGGTCTTGAAGGACATTTCCGGTTGTCAGGTCCGTCAACGTGGAATGCACGACGGTACGGTGCCATTCGTCGATCCGGGCCGTTTCCGGCAGGAGTTGCGGAATCAGCAGCAGCGGATCCAGCGGAGTGAGGACCGGCGTGTTGTGGTTGTCGCACTCCAGCGCCAGGCCGGAGGGTTTGTTGAAAATGGTGTAGGTGGTCACGGAAGGGTTGGTTATCCAGCCCATAGGTTCCTGGGTAAAGTGACCTTCGCAGATCACGCCCGAAATCTTTACGGAATCGAGCACCACGGTCATTTGGTCGGATTGCAGCAGGTTCTCGGAAACCAGCAGTTTGGAGTATTGCTTCAAGGGGCGGACCTTGATGCAGACCTGCGTGAGCGCGTGATCGAACACGATCGGAACCACGGCGGAGTGCAGTTTGCAATTCTCGGTGGTTTTCGCGTAGCAGAGGTCTACCTGCGCCTCTTCGAACGAAGAGATGGACCAATCGGTTTCAACGCCCTTTTCGGGGCTGATTCTAATTTGCGGAATAGCGGGAGAAGCGGCGTAGAAGACGACATCGCCATCGTGCGGCCAGAGAAACTCCTCCGTAGGACGCCACCAGGAATCTTTTGCGTCGAATTCAATTCTCGCTCCCGACATGTAGATATTATCCCAGTCGTTATCAAGTCCTTGAGGGTAATGGACCGCCTCCACGACAAACGGAATATCCTGCGGATAGCTTGTCGAGCTGATGATGCACTTGGTGTGCGAAGCCACAGCGGAGAACACGATCTTGTCTCCCGGCATCGGATAGCGGGAATTGATCGTGCACGATGCGGTCAGCAGTGCAACATTCAACAGGATGATTGCGAGTCTTTTACCCATAACACTATCCCCTTCCCGGACGGGGTGCGCGGGGAATTGCACCCCGTCCGTTGGGAGATGATTTATATAAACAATCGATTCTCAGGCATTACAGCAGTACTGCGTTGACGGCGTCGATGGTGATACCGGAGATATCCTCGGTATCCCAGCCTTCAACAAGGGGTGAGAACATGATCTCGTTGTTGGCACCGTCAAGGGAGATGCCGATATGGAAGACATAACGCTTGCCGTTCTGGAACTTGTTGGCGCTTATCTTGCCATAGATGGGGATGTTGACGGTCTGGGTAGGAGTTGCAGGATAGTCGAAGCCGTTGATGGTATAAGCGGCGATGCTGTATTGGACCTCGATGACCTGATCTGCTGCAGTGCCGGTGACAACGTTGTCGGGAATGACTACAAATGCTGCGCTGTTGTCGATTGATGCCACGAAGGATGCCCCGGAGAGATAACTCTCAGTCTCCTGAAGGACCTCGCTGCCCTGGAAGGAAACGAAGTCTGCGGTGGTGTTGATGTTGCTCCATGCGCCCTTGCCGATGGTCGTGCTCTTGGTGTAGTCACCGCTGGTGTGCAGGTTCTTGAAGGTAACCTTCTCGATGGAGATCTTGCCCTTCAGACTCTCGGTGGTGGTGGCGTCGAAAGCGGTAACTGCGATCTGGCTGGTGATGTGCTTGAACACAAGGTTTACCGTGGGCTTCGAGGTTGCCATCTGGGCGAGGGTGGTAGCTACGAGGGGGTCGATCTGGCTGCCGATAGCGGTACCGAGGCTCACACCGGTCAAGTTGATTCCCTTGGGCTCGGTTGCAGAGTCGAAGGTGGCGTTGAGGCTGCCGGGATAGTATGCGTAGAAGTCTACGGTACCGGTAGCAGGCCAGAGGTATGTACCTGTAGTAGCCTTCCAGTCACCGCCCTGATTGGAGATGTTCACATCGTCCATAAGGGGAGTGGCGTAGTTGTAGGAACTTCCGTCAAGAGCTGCAAATGCATACACGTTGAAGGACTCCGTGGTGGGGAAAGCAAGCTGCTCGGGGCTGTTGCTGTCCGGGAGGATAAGTGCCTTCGTGGTGAGGGCATTGGGAGCGAAGTCGATAGGAGAATTCGCGGGAACGGTGAATTCGTTCTTGGAGCAGGCTGCAAATGCGAGAACTGCTGCTGCGATGATGAATACTTTTTTCATTTTGTTTGAGAATATTATGCTATTACTTAACTGTGATTTGGGTGGGCTGAGGATCTGCGGCTACCCAGTCAACCATGGTAGGATTGAAGTAAATCTTGTTGAGGTCGATGACGATGTTGTAGTTGTAAATCTTGTTCTGCTCCCATGCGGTGACATCCGTGGTGCGGAGGTCAACGGTCACGGTCTTCGAACCCAGATCGACGCCGCTCTTCTCGAGGGAGTAGGTGATGTCGAACTGCTGGGTTGCTGCGACAAGAGACTGGGGAACCATCATGTTGGCATTGCCGAACGCGGCGAAATCAGCAGAGTAGTTGGGAGCGACGACATCGCTGCCCTCGCTGTCATAATCAGCGTCAACCGTTGCGCTGCCCCAAACCGGCGTGTCGTCGGTGACGGTGAGGGTACCGGTGGAGTAAGCGTTGAAAACGATGCTGTTCACGGTAACGGTGTAGTCATCGAGACCGTCGGCCTTCTTGACAAGGAACTTCACCTGGGAAAGAGCGTGGTGGAAAATCATGTTGACACCGGTGAGGGTGCTGGTTGTGATCTCGGAGGTATAGGTGCTCTGGTTGTCAGAAAGATCCTTCTGGGTGGTTGCCCACATAAGGTCGGTCTGTGCTGCAGTCGTGCCGGCCGCAACATAGTTTGTGACGGTCATGACCTTGGTTCCTGGCGCATAGGCGACCTTGGAAGCCTCGGCGTAAGGTGAAAATCCCGTGAAGGTAAGGCTACCGGAAAGGGGCCAGTAATAAACGCTGGCGGGTTCCCAGATGAGATCGGTGCTGTTGTAGGAAATTTCAACCTTATCCATATAAGCCTGGCCGTCAGCGCTGTTGGCAGCCCACGTTTTACCATCGGTAAGAGCATAGCAGAAAACGCCGAAAGTAGGATCGGTAGTCTTGTAGACAGTACCGCTGAGAGGAGTTCTCGTGGCCGGGCCGGACACGGTGTTGAAGTTGATCTCGCGAGCTTTCCGGCTCTGCGGATCCAGCGTGTTGTGCGAGCAGGATGCGAGTGCTAAGACTGCAATGGCTGCGATTGCGAAAAACTTTTTCATAATGGAATTATTGTTTGTTACTTTTTCCATGAATTAGTCGAGAATGTTGATGGTCTGGACATCCACCTCTACCCAGTCGGTAACCGTCGGGTTGAAGGTGATTTCATTGAGCTTGAAGCAAAGGGTGTAGTTGTACTTCTTACCTGCTTCCCAAGCTGCGATAGCCTGAGCGGGATCGAGTTCACTGCCGGCCTCTTTCACTGCCATCCAAGGAGCGGCAACGGTAACGGTACCGGTGATAGGAGCATACGTCTTCTGCTTCATGGTGTACTTGATGGTGATCGTCGTACCTTCGAGAACGTCGGCCGTTGCAGGATCATCAGCGTTCGCTGCCTGAGGGATCATGACGAGTGCGCGGCCATAGAGATCAGCTGCTGCATCGTTAGCTGCATAGTTCACAACCTGGGTCGTGTTGAAGTAAGTCAGATTCTCAGTCTGAGCTGCATTGTCTGCCCAAGCAATGGCATCGTTGGCGTAAGTGACATCACCGGAGAGGTCAATGTTGTTGATAGCGATGCTGTCGACTTTGAATTCAACCTCATCCAGCGTGTAGTCATAGTCGGTACGAACGCGGAACTGAATCTGCGAAAGAGCGTGCTTGAAAACCAGCGGAAGTGCATCTGCACGACGTGCGCCCTCGTTGGTTGCGAACATCAGGTCGGTAGAATCCTTGCCGGTAACGGTGTAATCTGCAATCGTTGCCTGCGGCTTCTTGTTGGTAGCATCCCAGCCGGTGGTGGTGGGAGCTACGGTCGACGGGTGGACGGCGAGGAAGCTGATCTTGCCGGTGAACGGCCAATAGTAGTAGTTGTCAGCATTACGCCATGCCTCGGCACGGCTGTCACGGCCGCCTGTCCAGGAGATGGTCAGGTTGGTCATGAAATTGGAAGCATCGTCCGTTACAAATTCGGAGAAGTCCCCTTCCGGAGACTGCCAGCCCCAAACGTTGAAGGTGTTGTCGGTGCCGTAGGTGGTACCAGAGATGATCGCGTCATTGGCGCGGGTTGCCAGACGAGTTACGGCGTTGAAACCGATTTCGTTGTCCCGAGTCTGATTGACAGGCTCGATGTTGCTGCAGGATGCGAACACTGCGAGTGTTGCCGCTGCGAGAATCAATTGAGTTTTTTTCATGATGTTTGATTGTTTATAAAAATGGTTAATAGTTTCGTTTTTAAATGTTTATCGGGACATCCACCACTGTCCAGTCGTCCACGCCGGGCTGGAAGCCACCGCCTCCACCGGGGGTCGTAGGAACAGGGATGGTGATATCTTCTTCAATATGGATTACCTGATTCTTGATAGCTTCTTCCGTGTAGAATTCGTCGGTGATGTCACGGCGCCAGATAATGGTGTCGCCGCCCGTGGTCTTCAGGGTGAGCCACAGGACGCTTTCCACATTCGGGTTCTTTCCGAAGGTATTGAACGTACCTACGACGATATCGTTGTTGTCATCGTCGGTACCGGGACCCATCTCGAACATCAGGGTGACGTCGGTATTGGTCTTACCTTCCTCGGTGGGCAGGCCAAGCATGTTGGATGCAATCTGGCCGGTGAGGAGTGCGCGTGCGGAAGATAGGTACTGACGATTCTTGAGGCGGACCGAGATGTGCCAGGTCTGGATGATGCTCTCGGCATCGGTCTCGATCACCTGCTCTTCCGTAGTGTTCAGGACGGTGACGATCTCGCGGCTCACGAAGAGGTGGTCCGGTTCGTAAATCACCTTACCCTCCTGCACCTTCTGCAGAGCGACGGACCAAATGTCCGTCTCAGGATCGTCCTCGAGCAGCGTCTGACCATAGTGGATAGCCGCCAGGAGGCTAGACTTCAGTGCGGAAGACACCTCGTTGGTGTAAGCCTCGATCGTATTGTAGTCGCGGTCGTTGCGGACGAGGGTAGCCTCGGTATCGAAGTTGTAACCGATGAACTTGTACTGTCCCGGAGGAAGGGCGATTCGACCGCCGCCTGCAGGCAGGTAGCTCTCGGTGACGAGTTCGTTGGTGTTGATGTCGAAGAACATCACGCGCATCATCTCCGGAGTCGGCAGGTTCTGGATCTTACCATTGACCTTGACGTTCAGATTGATACGGATCCTGAGGTCCAGCGTAGCGCTGCCGTACTCAAGCTCGCGCCGCTCGCAGCCTACGAGGACTGTGAGAAGAACAGCAAGAATTATGAGGATGCGCTTCTTCATTACTGGACCTTAACTTTTTTGTTGTAGTGGATCAGGTACCGCAGCGACACCTTTGCGTCGGTGACACCGAAGTAGGTGAGTTTTCCACTGTATTGGTAAACGAGATGCTCGTTGTTGGAGCGTCCCACGTAGTATCTGTACTGGGTAAAGAGCGGACCGCCGCCCACAGCGAAGTCGAGGCTCCAGTCGTGGCCGAGGGTAAGGCCGTAGCCGATGCCGAGGGTACCGAGGATCTCTTCTCCCTGATAACCGCGGCCATTGCGCTCGAAGTCATAGTAGCCTGCGCCCAGAGAAGCGTAAGCATACCAACCGTCAAGCAGTTCGCGATTTGCTTTGGGCTTGAACGGATTTGCGAAGGTACCGCCGGGATACCAGCGGGCACCGAGGTCGGCATGCAGCAGCTCGGCGCAATCTGCATTGCTGTTCCAAGCGCGCCAAGGTGCGGTTGCCATATAGTTTGCGAACACGCTGAAGTGCTGTCCGATAGGAACTTCAACACCGATGTTGAGCGGAACGCTGTGGAAACCGGTGAAGACCGTAGCGGACTCATACAGCAGGTTGTTGGAGATCGCGAAGAGCGGACGGCGCTCCTTGGTGTAAACCTCCGTTGCGGTGGTGCCGGCGGTGTCGGTTGCAGCAACCGCGTCGGCGTCGGTCACCGTGATGGCGATGGAGTCAGTTGCGGCAACGGCGGTGGTGTCGGTCTGAGGGTAGAGAAGACCCGGAACCAGCGTATCGACCGGATTCACCGCTGCAACCGTATCTACGGCCTTAACGGCAGTGCTGTCCTCGTTCGCGAGCGCGCGCTCCATAGTATCGCGAGCGTGCGCGAGGGTATCGGGTAACGCAGGCGCGGCGGTATCAACACTCTCGTACTCAGGGACCACCGATGCGAAACGGGTCTGCGGGAGGACATCCTCCAGGATGCGGTTCCACGCAGCGTTCTGGCGGAGGGCAGCCTCTTTTGCCTGAGCGCTCAGGTTGGGATTATCAATCGTCTTGAGAAGCTCATATTTCTCGATGGCGGTAAGGTTGTCGGCATTCTTGACGCTCTCACGAAGTTCATCCCAGGCCTCACCCTGCGACTCAACAACGATCAAGCCACTGAGTTTCGGATACTTAGATTCGATGTACTGCTTCAAAGCATCACCACGGCGCTGAGCTATCGCCTTGTTGAGGGCCACGGGGCCATCGATGGAGGAACCGGAGATGATTCTCAGTTTGGTCAGACGGTCAGCGTTGCGGCCGCTCAGGAATTCGTCGAGGTCGGCGAGCACCTGTGCGTTGTCAGCGAACGTTGCATCAACCTCTGCGGAGTTCAGCGGGAACAGGATGTTGTAGCGGTCCTGCGATTCTTCAGTGCTCGGAGCAATCTGCTTGAGCGAAACCTCTGCGTAACGGAAGTACTTGAAGAAGTTGCGGTAAAGCAGAGAGAAAGCCGGCTGCTGACGAAGCTGGGCCTCTTTCTCGTCAGAAGTGATGTCCTTGTCAAGGATGGCAAGGAGCTTGGTGCGGCTCGTCTCATCCAGGCGCTCGTCGGAAACGACCGCTTCGCGGAGGTCGTCCCATGCCTCAGCGTTCGGGTTCATAAAGACGCGGCCCCAGAGCTTCGGATACTTGGCGAGGAGGTAATCACGAAGAGCAGCCGAACGCTTCTCGGAGAGATACTGGTTGTAGTAGACATTGCCTTCCGGGGAGGAGTAAGAAATGATCTCGAGGGCGAGGCTGCTGTCTTCAGCGCAACGAGCGGCAATTTCTTCTGCAGCTGCGAGCGCATCAGCATTGTTCAGGTACGCCGCGTTGACCGACCACTTGTCCACGGGGAAGAACACGCGAGCTGCGGAGTCCTGTGCGAGAGCGTTGGCGCGCGTAAAGAAAAACGCGACCAGGACGAACAAAAGGCGCACTGCGAGCTTTGCAGCCGCGTTTACCGCCATGTGGGTTTTGTTGGTCCTGATCATGTTTCAGTTTTTTCTATGTCGATTTTCCGCCCTGCTTATGCGCGCATATATACGCGTACACGAGCAAAAATCGGGGCAAAGGTAATGCTTTTTTTGAATCGTGAAACTTTTTTTGAATATTTTTTAAAATTAATTTTTGATTCTTGCTGTTTTTGGCCGATAAAAGCACTAAAATCAGGGGTAAAATAAAATTCTATTGCGGATTCATAAAAAGTTGATGATAATGGCAAAAATGGGGGAGGCGGCAAAAGCACCCCCTAGAGGGCCCCAGGACGTGAAAAAATCAAGATTCATAAAAAAATCGCAAAAAAGTGAAAAAATATTTACGATTTTAAGTTATTTGTTTTACCTTTGTTGACAGAAACAGAACACAATTTCGCGCACACCTATATATATTATATATGGAAAACAGGAATTCGATATTACGAATCTTAACGATAGGAGCGATTTCGCTTACTATTTTTAACTCATGCGCCCAGGATAATTTCGGAATTGAAAGCGAACCTGAGGCTAAGAAAGTCAAATTTGACGTAAAGGTCACTCGCGAGGGAACCGAAATTCCCGGATCCGCCATCACGCGAGGCTCCTCTTATGAGTCTGAGGTCAACAAAATCGCCACGATGAACACGGAAATCCCCTTCGGTCTCATCGCAGTGGACCCTGAGAGCGAAACCGTGATTATCGACAATCAGGCCATCCACAACTATGCACACGGTGGTTATACTGGCCTGTTTGACGCCGGCCTGTGGGAAATACCCGTCAAGATGCAGTTCAGCGCTTACTATCCCTACGTAGAGGGTGTCACCTACTCGGAGGGCAAGAGTTCCTATTCCATTCCTTACTCAGCCGTTGAGACGGAAGCAGGTCCGCTCGTATCCAAAACCGTGGAGCGCGCCATCCAGCAACTGAACATGGTTCCCTTTGAATTCCAGCATATTACGAACGATATCGGCTTCAAGATTGCAGACGTAACTCCGGACAAGCGACTGCAGGGCCTGATTCACCTGCGCAAGGTTACCGCCTACAAAGTAGCCTCGGCCGGCGTATTTGTCAATGACCTGGCATTGAGCCACGGTGTCTGGCACAAGCAGGCCTACTTCCGCAACGTGGTGGTATTCGAGGGTGACGAGCTGGTGGGCGTAGGCGAGGCCAACGAGAAGTTCATCGGCCGTACTGCACTGGTAGACAAGTTCTCCCAGAGCTATCGCTACTACGCGATCCCGGATGAAATCAAGATTGGAAAGCAATTTATAAAGGTAGAATATGACATTGACAGCTTCACCCTCAACGGATTTGAGTATCCGCGACTGGAGGGTGTCGTAGCCAAGTTCATGCTCTACGGTGTGCTGCCGGACAACGTGATGGTCTACGGACGCCAGTATACTTTCCACCTGGGGTTGGACCTCTCCTCCGTTTATAGTGAAATTACCTTTAGTCCTTCCGTAAGTGAATGGGAAACAAGAATATACGAAAATAATGACATTTTCTGATGCTACATGATCTACTGATTTTTGCACCAGTTGCGGCTTGCCTCTTCTGGGCAATCATGCACTGCCTCATAGCCTATCGGACCAATACTTTCCCAGCCATCATGGTGCTAACCTTGACGGCTATGGTCTTTTTTATGATAGATGGTTATTACTCCGCTATTTACGGGACACCGGAAGTCTATATTTGGTTCTCTTTGATCTATCAGTTGGTGGCGCCGGGATTGATCCCGGCCGCGATGTTTTATATGCGGCGGTTGATGAAGGAGCAACGATACCACTTCGTGCAATTCCTGTGGGTAATCATCCCAGCCATCATGTTCTCGGTTACTGCCCTGTTAATGAGCATTATAGGACCGTCCGAGATTGTCAATATGACCAATGCCATCAACACGCACGGCCTCGCCGTGCTTTCGCAGTATAAAGGGGAGCTGGTATACCGGTATTATGTATGGTCTGATCTCGTGTTGCGCATAGTCATTGGTATGGAGATGGTTTACATGCTCATCTACATGATTGTTCTTTCCATCAACAGAAAGTATAGCCTTGGGCAAATCTTCAAATTTCTATTTAGAGGTGCCGACATCGATGTGCTTCAGATTCAGTTAAATGCGCTATCTGGTATTGCCGTTGTGTATTTGTCCAAATTGTTCTTTTTCAAGAGTTATCTGGATACACACTTGTGGATCACGGCGCTTTTGTCGGTCTATGTAACCGTGGCCGTCTTCAGCCTCGGCTTTTTCTCACTGTTTGGCGCTCATCCCTCCTTCAGTATCAGGGATATCCGCAATTTGATGCGGTTTAATTACAACCGCAAGAATAAGCAGAAGACCATTGAGTCTATGTTTGAACACTTGCTTGAGGATGCCGACACGGAAACCCAGCGGCGAATCCGCGGTAAGATTGTCGTATCCAGCGAGGTGGATACCTGGGAGCAAAACCAGGCGCAGAGCCGCCCCTCACTGGCAGACGCCTTATTCAATGTCAGCAACGAAACCTGGTCGGAAAACAGCATGATGGGGCGCTTCCAGCGCCTGATGCGCGACGAACAGCTCTATCTGAAGCCCGGACTATCGCTGCAGGACGTAGCAGAGCGGCTTGGAACCAACAAAACCTATGTCTCCAAGATGGTGAACAACACCTTCAACATGGGCTTCCCCGAACTGTTGAACATCCTGCGCGTAGATTATGCTGAGCACTATATCGTGTTGCACAAGGACGCCAAGCAGAGTCAGATTGCCGAGGCATGCGGTTTCTTCAGCGCCTCTTCATTCAACAATACCTTCAAGCACGTCACCGGTATGACGCCGAAGACGTGGCTGAGCACGAGGTAGAGGAGTCGTTGCGCGCCTGTGAGGCAGGTTGCCAATTAGACTAGAGAAACAGGTCGGCGATAATTGCGTCGGAGACGAAGAAACGGTCTGCGGGAATACGCAGGCCGTTGTTTGTTTGCACAAGTCTTCCATCGGCGAGCATAGAATCCAGCTTCGGACGAATCGCTGAAAGGTGTTCCGGAGAAAGGTCGTCCAGCTTTAAACCGACAGCTGTCCGGAGCGAAAGCATCACTTTCTCGTTCGCCAAATCTTTGTCCGAGAGTGTTTCAAAATCTAAAATAGATGCTTCTGAGGCGCCCTGACCGATGTTTGAGGCGGTGTTTTCGGTTTCGAAAATGAAACTTTGCGTGGAGTATTTTGCCAGATAGGCCGCCAGGTCCGGGCGGTTCCAGCAGCGTGTACGGTACCCGTCGTAGGAATGGGCACCCGGGCCAAATCCCCAATAAGGTTCACGGCGCCAGTAGGCTGAGTTGTGCTGTGCTTCCCGACCCGGCAGCGCAAAATTGGAGATTTCGTACTGGAGGTAGCCGGCGGCGGCAGCGCGCTGCTGGAGCAGCGCGTACTGCCGGGCGCAGGTCTCCTGCGCCGGCGGCGCGTAGGCGCCTGCCGCCGCCTCGTCGCCCAGCGTACTCCCCTCCTCTACGCTCATCTGGTAGCAGGAGAGGTGTTCGGGGTGCAAGGCCAGCGCATGGTCGATAGTCGCGAGCCAGTCATCGTCCGACAGGCCGGCGAAACCAAAAATCAGGTCCAGCGAGAGGTTGTCGAAGCCGGCTTCACGCGCCATCCGCACGGCGTTTTCCGCCTGCGAGGCCGTATGTCGGCGGCACATCCAGCGCAGGTGGGCGTCGCAGAAAGACTGAACGCCGATACTCAGGCGGTTCACTCCCAGGCGACGCCACGCAGCGAGTTTCTCCGGCGAAATATCGTCCGGATTCGCCTCCAGCGTAAACTCCTCGAACGGAGTCCCTGTTTGGGAACAAATACCGGTGACGGCGGAGACGATGCGCTCCAACTGCTCCGGAGGTAACAGAGACGGGGTTCCGCCGCCAATGTAGAGTGTAGGGTGCTCCCACAGGTATGGCGATTGCACCTGTAGGCGCGTTTTGGGCGTATTTTGCTCCCACAGGTGCGGAGATTGAACCTGTAGGCGCACTTCGGGGGAAGCCTCCCCGGACGAAGAAGGTAAATATGGATCAAAGTGCTGTTTGCGTCCCTCCGAATGGGACGAGGACGGCAAATACGGCCCAAAATGCGGTTTACGTCCCTCAAAATGGGACGCAAACCGCACTTCATTCAGGAGGGCGTCTACGTAGCGTTCCAACGACGCTGCATCCGTGCAGCACTCAGAATAGAAGCTGCAGTAGCGGCAGAAGGAAGCGCAGAAAGGTATATGTATATATATGCCTGCCATAGGTGTTTCAAGTTAGGGCCGCCGGGGAGGACCGCCGGGGAGGACCGCCGGGAGGACCGCCAGGAAGACCGTCGGGGAGGGCCGCATTGGAGCATCGCCGGAGAATATCCCGGGAGCACCCCCTGGAAAACACCGGGAGGGCTGGCTATCGGAGGACGAGGTCGGCGGTGCCGAGTTTGGTTTCCGTGGAGAAGACCTCTACGCGGTAGACACCCTTAGTGAAGGGTGCGCCGTCAACCTTGGCGAAGTAGATACAGATCTCGATTTCCTCGCCCTGGTAATCCACCACGCGGGAAGCGGAGGCCATCATATCCTCGTCGCCACAGCGGAACGCTTTCTGCTGGTCGCTGGGCAGCTGTGCGCCTTCCGGTCCGAACACCTTTATATATATGGTGCGGTTGCCGCGTTCGGCGATGCTGTTCTCAATGAGGCTTAGGCAGGTCTTCAGTTTGACGGTACGGCTGCTGCGGTCCGTCTCCTTGTTGGAGGCGTTGATGGCCGTCAGTACCACGCCGCGTCCCTTGACCACAGCTCCGGCAGAAGCCTTAGCGGCATACTGCTCGGTGGTGGTAACCAGTTCTTCATACGCCTTCTTGCTTTCTGCTGCCTCCTTGCGGGCCTCGCTGGCCTCGTGGCGGAGCGCAACATTCAGCGTGTTAAGCGAATCTATCTGGTGGATGTATCCTTTCATGATGGTGCGCAGCGTGCCAAGTTCCTTCTCGTACTGACGCATTTTGGTGCGGTTGGTGGCTTCGGTTTTCTGGAGCCGTTCGATCAGTTGTCCGACCTTCTCTTTCTCCACCGCCAGGGAGTCGTTGATGGCTTTGTTGGTGGTATTCAGTGTCTCGTATTCGCCCTGAAGCTCAACCAGCTCGTTGGTCAGGTCGGCCTTTTCTCCATTCAGGTCGTGGACCAGTTTGGAGTTGTTGATCCACATCACCAGCAGTACCACGAGCAGCGCAGCGGCAATCGCGCCCAGCACGATCACCAGCTTGCGCATCTGGTCGTTCTTCTCTGCTTTTTCCTTTTTATTGTAACGCTGTTCAAATTCCAGCATCTCCTGGTCAAAATCTTCCTGTGCCATAATCTTATGGGTTTTATTCTCCGCAAAAGTACTAAATTTGTGCCATAATCTATCCGAAAACGCTTATGAGATATCTGATTCGCGCCCTTAAGTATCTGGTTTACTTCGTAGTATTGTTTTTCGTAATTGTCGGCATCATTTGGCTCATTACGCCCAAGACCGACGGAGGATTCTCGCTCTCTGCCATGTTCCAGCCCGGCGCGCTGCCCAAGATCGCCATTCTATTCCTGGTGATTGCAGCGGGGTATCCCTACTTTGCCTTCACCAAGCGCAAGGTTTACCTGGGCGGCACCTTCGCCGAGAAACGCGACGTAATCCTCGCCTGTTTCGAGCAGTGGGGTTACGAAATCGAAAATGAGGAGCCCCAGCAGATTTCCTTCCGACTCAAGAGCAAGACCGGCCGCTTCACCCGTATGTATGAAGACCGGATAGTGATTGAGACCCAGAATGAACCTATCGTGCTGAACGGCTATCGCCGCGATATCGACCGCATGGCGCGCAACATCAACTACAGTCTCTCGCAAAGCGAATAAACCGTCATGAAAAAAGATCTCGTTATCGGGATTGATGTTGGCGGACAGACCGCCAAATGTGGCGTGGTGAATGCTGAAGGCAACATCCTTGCCCAAAGTGTAATCTGATCAAACGAGCACACCGGCGCCGTAGAATTCTTGGACGCGCTGGCAGATGCGCTGCACGCACTGGTCACAGAGGCCGGCTCGGTGGGTACTGCCAAAACCGCGCAGGAGTGGCTGGCAGAAAGTGACGAACCCTCGCTGCTCCGCAGGGTTGACAAAATTACCTCGAAAGATATTTATGAAGCAGCTTGCCAGGGAGACGAACTGGCCATCCGGGTACTGACCTATACCGGAACGCTTCTGGGACAAAAACTGGGAGACGTCATCGCCTTCTCGGCACCTGAAGCCATCATCCTCTTTGGCGGTCTGGCACGCGCGCGCAAGTTTCTGGAAGAACCCATCCGCACCTCCATGAATGAAAACGTCGTATCCCTCTGGCGCAACAAAGTGAACCTTCTCTTCTCGCCGCTTAAGGAATCCGACGCCGCCATTCTCGGCGCCGCCGCACTTGCCTGGGATGTGAAATAAAAAGCTACGGCTCGAGGTAGCGGATTTCTTTGCCGTGACAGCGGGCGTATTCAATCTCGGAGCGCGTGCTGGAACCGATGTATCCGCCCACATTCAGCACATAGATCGCGTCGGCCATATCGATCTTTCGCTTGTGCATATCGTCCAGCATTTCTTTGGTGCCCTCCGTCCAAACTTCGTTATCGCCGCTGTGACCAAAGAGGCCAACACTGATTACGATATTGCCCTCCAGCATCAGCCGTTTCTGCGCTTCCATGAAGGCATCTTTGAACTTCGTGCTCCCGCAGAGCGTGATAACCGGGTACTTTCCTACCATAATCTGTTATCAAAAATGTAACATTTTCCCAGAAGAGGGAGGTAACATTTTTAAAATTCTAATCTACTCAAATACAGAGGGTGAGACCCCGTAGAAGGCCTTAAAGGCGGAGGAGAAATAGGCCGGAGATGCGAAGCCGCAAGCTGCTGCAACGGTGGCCATGTTCTTCTCGCCGGAACGAAGCATCGTAGCGGCCGCTTCCATTCTGCGGGCCTTGATCATATCGGAGGGAGAAGAGGCCGAAAGGGCCTTCAATTTGCGGGAAAGGTGGACTCTCGAGATGCCCAATTCGGCAGCAATCTGATCTACGGAAAAGTCTTTGTCGGTATAATTCTTTTCGACAATCTCCCGAACTTTTGCCTCGAAATCCTGGACCTCAAACAGCGTCCCGGGGTGAGCAACAGCTCCGGGCTTGACCTCGGGCTGAGGCTGAGATTTAGGCTGCGGTTCGAGCTTGGTTTCAGGCTTGACGGCGAGTTGAGTCTGCGGTTCGGGCTTGGCTTCGGGCTGAGGTTCTGGCCGGATCTCAGGCTTTGCCGCAGAAGGAGTGCTGGCGTTTCGCCTGCGAAGGATAAAGTAAACGAGGGCACAAATGACCGCAATAAGGCAGACGATTACGAGAACCCAAGGCCAGGTAGCCGGCTTCTTGGGCTCATCTACGACCGGCTCTTCAGGTTCCGGAGCGGTCGTCTCGAAAAGCGCTTCCCGGACAGAAGCGGGTATATCGCTGCGCTGGACAAACCCTTCAAGCGTGGAATAAGTGAGCACGACATCGCGCGCGTCACGTATCCAAAGGAGGCCGTTTTCATCAAAGGCGAGGGCGATGATTGAGTCGCATTCGAGATGGCCTGTCAGGGTAGAATAGGTAAAAGAGCGGCCGGTAGCACCGATCCGGAGAAGGCCTTTAGATGCCGTTCCAACCCACAGGGAGCTATCTTTGGGGCTAATTATTGAAATTGTAACATCATTTGCGGGTGTTGCATTTTCGCAAATTGCGGCCGTCTGATCGACAAGACTCAAGACGAGGATGCAGGCGATAAGACGGAGGAGGGAAAGAGATTTTACTGCTGGTCTCCTCATAATACAAGGGGTATTTATTCTGCGGTCGCAGAAATATTCACGCAGCGGAGCGATCGCATCGACGCGGCAATCAGACGACTCCAAGTCACGCCTCCATCCAGGGCTTCGAGCTGCTCCTTCTTTGAGGAGTCGGAGAGAGATGTATCGTCGAGGATGTGTAAGATGTCGTTCTTGTCCGGACCCAACCAGGAGGAAGCGACGACTTCTCGCAAGCCCGCCCAGTTTTCTTCACAAGTGCGCACAGTGATCCTGTCGACGCTCACTCCGAGTTCGACAAGTTTTCGTTTGACTGCTTCTGCCCTTCGTCGTGCCAGTGTCTTGTTCCATGAGACTTTACCTTCCGGTGAAGACAAGGCGTCGAGGACCACGACGGATTCCGGAGGCAACGACACTATCCAGAACTGAAGCGACTGAAGCTGGGAAGTGTTGTCGAGGTAATGGGAGAGTATCTCAGAATTGCCGGCCGCGAACTTGACGGAAATCCGTTCGCCGTGCGGGTTTTCAGCAGGTGCTGCTGAACTCGCTGAGATTTCAATATTAGTGGTATACTCTACGTAGATTTCCGTTCGTCGAATTCTCGTGAAGCAATTCCACAGCAAATCATCCCACACAATCCCGCCCCAGAGGTCCTGTAGAAGGGATTCTTTGTCATTTTTGCCGCTTTTCAGCAGTGTCAAAGTTTCGTCCTTCCATTGTTTATTACACGCGCGCACGTAAGCCTCTGTCGATGCCCAGTCTTCGGGGACGTCGCTTACTACAATCTGTGAATCAGTAAGGCCGGGCAGTTTCTCCTTCAGCAAGGAGACGATTGCCTCGGAGCGGCGGGCAGCGAGTTTGGTGTTCCAGGAAAGAGATCCCTCGGGCGAAGAGTAGGAGGTCACGTTGATCCGCGCGATGCGGCCTGCCTCAACGGATGAAGCGAGCACGTCAATCTCGGCGATAGCAGAAGCATTCTCCCGATTCGAAAGGTCAAGCGCTGATTTACCGGCCTGCCATCTGAAGCTGCCACTCCAGTTGCCCGCGAACAAGCCCGCTCCCGGGAACAGCATTCCCAGAACAACCAGAACCGATATGATTACCTTTCGAGACATTGATTTTGAAACATTCAAAGGTAATCATTTCTAAAATATCTTGCAAGATTGTTATTCAGAATATAAATGATCGATCACAATGCTCAGCGGATGATCCGGAACGGCCACGGAGAGCTGTTCGTACAGGTGCTGCAGGTAGGTGCGGTCGTCCGTGATGGAATAATCCGGCACCACGTCCACCGAGATGCGCCCGTCCTCGTAGCAGTAGAAACCATGCACCTCCAGGATATGCTCTTCACGCGAAAGGGTCTCTACCACAATGCGTTGCAGTTCAGCATTCGCGCTATTTCCGGATGCATTGGCATAAACTCCTACCGTCATCACGATCCCGTGATTGTCGTACATCATCTCTGCAATCTGCCGTGTGAGTCCGTGGATCTGGTGGGCCGTCATGGTATCCGGCACGGCGATATGCAGCGAACCGATCGTCAGGTTGGGACCGTAACCGTTCAAAATGATATCATATACCCCCTGCACACCTTCCTGCGCCATGATTTCACTTTTGATTTTGCTCACGAGCTCCGCCGAAACGCGCGCTCCCAGCAGCTGGTTGATGGGAGAAGAGAGCATCTCCACGCCGGCCTTGATAATCACGACCGAGATCACCGCACCCAGATAACCATCGATAGAGACATTCCAGATGAGCATGATGCCCGCGGAAACGAGCGTAGCCAGCGTGATGACTGCATCAAATAGTGCATCCGATCCGGAGGCCACCAGCGCATCGCTGTCCAGCTTTTTGCCCTGACGGCGCACGTACCATCCCAGCAGGAGTTTGGCCACGATGGCCACGATGATCACGATGAGCGTAACCGTGGTGTACTCCGGCTCAACCGGGTTGATAATCTTCTTGACAGATTCAATGAGCGACGTGATACCCGTGGTGAGGACAATCGCGGCGATGATGATAGCCGTGAGGTACTCTACTCGACCATGGCCGAAGGGATGCTTGTGGTCCGCCGGGCGCACGGAGAGCTTGGTGCCGATGATGGTAATCACGCTGGAGAGCGCGTCGCTCAGGTTGTTGACGGCATCCAGCACGATGGCCACCGAATGTGCCAGCAGACCCACAAGTGCCTTAAATCCAGCAAGAAAGACGTTGGCGATAATACCCACCACGCTGGTTCGGATGATTTGTTTGGTACGGTTCATAGTGTGTTATTCCTTGTTACTCAGCTTGTTGATGATATCATCCAGGTTGCGGTACAACTCCGGGAGAGTGGCGGGAGTGACGCTCTCGCATAGCACGGAGCGGCCCACGGTTTCCGGCACCCCGGAGAGTTGTTTCTGGAGTTTCTTGCCCTGCGGGGTGAGCGAGACAATCATTTGTCGCGCGTCGGTCTCCCCCTTCCTGCGAAGCAACAACCCGGCCTTTTCCATCCGCTGCAGAAGCGGCGTGATGGTGTTGGTTTCCAGCTTCAACCGCTTTGCGATGTCATTCACCGGCTGGGCATCCTGCTCCCAGAGCACCAGCAGTACCAGGTATTGCGGGTAGGTCAAACCGTGCCCCGAGAGCAATGGATGATAAGCCTGCGTGATGAGGCGCGAAGCCGTGTAGAGCCTGAAGCAGAGCTGATTATTCAGCCTGAATTGCTCTTTCATTACAGCATCTCCTCGATATCCTTTTCAATCTGGTCGGGCGTCGTAGTGGGGGCGTAACGCAGGACGTGGGCGCCGTCGCGGCTGATCAGGAACTTGGTGAAGTTCCACTTGATGTCGCTGTCCTTCTTGACGCTCTTGCTGATGGTCTTGAACATCTTGGCAGCGGCTTTTGCCTTCAGGCCGTTGTACTCCTCGGTGGGAGCCTGGGTCTTGAGATACTCGAAGATGGGCTCGGCATTGTCACCGTTGACGTCGGTCTTGGCCATCAGCGGGAAAGTGACGCCATGGTTCAGGCGGCAGAATTCAGCGATCTCCTCGTTGCTGCCCGGCTCCTGATGTGCAAACTGGTCGCAAGGGAAGCCGATAATGACCAAACCTTGATCCTTATACTTCTGATAAAGGGCCTCGAGGCCATCGTACTGCGGGGTGAAACCACACTTGGAAGCGGTGTTGACAATCATCAGGATTTTGCCTTCATACTGAGCAAAATCAACTTCCTGACCTCTGTTGTTCAGGGCTTTGAAATCGTAAATCTTTGACATGGTAGTATTGTTTTTTGATTTGTTGTCGGTTTGGGAGGAGGGGGTCTGCGCTGCGACGGGCATGACCATGAGGGCTGCCAGGGCCGCGATTAAAATGTTCTTTTTCATTCGATTATGACGTAATTAAGTGGTTCGCACGGACGATATTTATATCGTTCACGATGCAAATATACAACTTAATTTTTATATCGCAAGCGATATTTTAATTTTTTTACAGACTTTCGCGAATAATATCGGCGATATCGGACTCGGAGAGAGGAACGTAAGCCTCGTCGAGCCCCTCATTTACTGCGATGTGGTGAGCCATCTCCTCCACGCGACGTTCGTCAATACCAAGCTCGCGCAGATGCATCGGGATACCGATACTCTGGAAGAAGGCATAGGTGGCATCGATCGCGCGCTGCGCAATCTCGGGTGCCGGCAGTTTCGGATCGATTCCAAACACATTGATACCATATTTAACGAACCGCGGCAGGGTCCGCTCGCTCAGAATCTTCTTCATCCAGCGCGGGGTAATAATGGCCAGACCCCAGCCGTGGGTGATGTCGTAATAGGCGCTCAAGGCATGCTCGATGGCATGGCAGGGCCAGCCGGAAGGGCTGTTACCCAGCGCTAAAATACCGTTGCAACCGTATGTGCAGCAGAGCATCATCTCTGCGCGAGCCGTGTAATCTTCCGGATTCTCCAGACACTTGCGGCCGTTCTTCATCAGGCTGCGGAGCATCGATTCGCAGAATCCGTCGTTCAGCAGGGTCGTATCTTCCGTAAAATACTGCTCGATCGTGTGGTTCATGGCATCCGCAATGCCGGCTGCGGTCTGGCCCTTCGAGACTGTGAAGGTATATTCCGGATCCAGGAAGGAGACAGCCGGGTAGAGCAGGCGATCCTGATAGCCGATCTTGTCGTTGGTTTCGGTACGCGAGATCACGCCACCCGCATCGTATTCGCTGCCGGTGGCTGCGAGGGTGAGTATATCCACGATGGGCAGCGCGGCCTTCGCCTTTACCTTATAGGTGATGAGGTCCCACGGATCGCCGTCGTAGCAGGCGCCCGCCGCGATGGCCTTGGAGCAGTCCAGCACGCTGCCGCCACCCACCGAGAGAATCACGTCCACGCCGTTCTCCTTGCAGAGCCGCACGCCTTCCAGCACGCTGGGATCATACTTCGGGTTGGGCTGGATGCCGGGCAGTTCAATGATCTCCTTGTCGGGCAGCAGGGCCAACACCTTCTGGTAGAGTCCAATCTTTTTGATGCTGCCGCCACCATAGGTCAGGAGCACTTTCTTGCCGAATCGCGCCATCACGCGGGGGAGTTTTGCAATCGCGCCCTTGCCAAAAATCAAGCGCGTCGGGGTCTGATAATCAAAGTTTTGCATGGAGTATTGTGTTTAATTATTTACATGTGATGCGGCCGCGGTGAGGGCGTCGTAAAAGTCGGAACCATAGGCGGCGGTCAGGGGTTCGCGGAGGAACTCGTAGACACGGATGCCCTCGCGGCGGCCCTTCTCAAAGGCGCACCGGCAGATGTCCCAGCGGTGCAGGTTGAGCGCCGTCATGCCGTTCGAGAGTTGGGACGCACGGATGGGATAGAGCCGGCAGGAGATGGGTTTCACGAAGCGGCACCGGCCCGCGATGTGCGCACGCTCGATCGCGCAGAAGCAGGCCCCTTCCTCGAAGCGAGTATAAACGCATTCTTCGGAGTGGCCCAGGAGGGGTGTGACGCAGTCGCCGTCGCGGTCAATCTCGAAGAAACCTACTTCCGCCACGCGTGCCCGGGCGGCGGGGGCCATCAGCGGAGCATACGCATCGTATTCACGCTCAAGCGCTTCCGCCTCTGATTCGGTGAGCGGTGCGCCACTGTCGCCATACACGCAGCAGACCCCGCGACACGTTTCATAATCACACGCGAAGTACTCCGTGACAATCTCCGAGGAGACCAGTATGTCTCCGATTTGAAGGATGGCGGATTCCATAAACGGCATATCTTTTGCAAAATTAAACATTAGTAACTAATTTTGGAGGTTGAAAAACCGACAAAACGATTTAAAAAGCGATAACATGAAAAAGATTTTTGCAGCACTTCTGATGACGCTTTGCATGGCCGGTGTCGCTGTCGCTCAGGACATGGCGCAGGCAACCGAACTCGCAAAGCAGGCAAACGAATCCCTCGTGAACGGTGACAACGAAGCAGCGCTCGCCGGCTTCCGTCAGGCACTCGAGCAGGCATCTCTCTGCGGTGAAGAGGGCTTTGATCTCGTAACCACCTGCAAGAGCGTGATTCCCAAGATCCTGCTCAACCAGGCAAAAGCCAGCATCGCCGCCAATGAATTCGACGCAGCTGTAGAAAAACTGAAGGAGACGGCTTCCGTCGCCACCGAATACGAACAGGTCGACGCCGCTGAAGAAGCAAACGCGCTGGTTCCCCAGGTTCTGCTCCAGAAAGCAAACCAGCTGCTCAACGCCAAAGATTATAATGGTGCCGTTTCCGCTTACAAGGATGTGCTTGACGTAGATCCCGCAAACGGCAATGCTTACCTGCGCATGGGTATGGCTTACAACGGAATGAACAACCTCGACAGCGCAATCGACGCATTCGACAAGGCGCTCGAGAACACGCCGGAAACCAGCCAGGGCGCTGTCAAGAAGCAGCTCTCCACCGCTTACCTGAAGAAGGCCAACGGCTTCTACAAGGCAAAACAGTGGAAAGAGGCGCTTGAGTTCGCTCAAAAATCCATCGAAAGCCAGGATAACGCAAACGCTGAAAAGATCGTGGGTAACGCAGCCAGCCAGTTGAAGCAGAACAAGATCGCTGCTGAGGCGTTCGAGGCTTACCTTACCATGAAGCCCAATGCTGCGGATAAGGTTCAGGTCACCTACCAGCTCGGTACGGTGCTGCAGGCTCTCGGCGACAAGGAGAAGGCTTGCGGCTACTTCAAGACCATCCAGGACGATCCTAAATTCGGCGAAGGCGCTCGTTATCAGATCACTCAGCTGAAATGCAACTAGAGCTCCGGGCTCCTGCCGGAAACAGAGACATCGGCATCGCGGCAATTGACTGCGGTGCCGATGCCGTCTATATCGCAGGCCCCCGCTTCGGTGCCCGGCAAGCCGCCGGCAATCCCGTTGCGGAGATCGGCGAGCTGGCCCGCTATGCCCATCGCTACAATGCGCGCGTCTATGCCGTCGTCAACACCATCCTGTTCGACGACGAACTGGAGGCTGCGCGCCGGCAGATGGTGGAGCTGGCCGAGGCAGGAGTGGATGCCTTTATCATTCAAGATCTTGGGCTGCTCAAGCTGGACCTGCCGGCGCTGCCCCTGTTTGCCTCAACCCAGACGGTAATCCGCACGCCGGAAGAGGCGCGGCGGCTGGAGGCGCTGGGCTTTCAGCGGCTGATTCTCGAGCGACAGATCTCGCTGGACCAGATCCGCGCCATCCGCTCCGCCGTGCAATGCGAGCTGGAGTTTTTCGTGCACGGTGCGCTCTGCGTCTCGTACAGCGGACAGTGTTATCTCAGTCAGGCCTTGACGGGCCGGAGTGCAAACCGCGGGACTTGCGTCCAGGCGTGCCGGTCACTTTATGACCTGGTGGATGCCGACGGCCATGTCCTGCTGCACGATCGTAGTTTGCTCTCCCTGAAGGACTTTCGGCTGGACGACCGGCTGGGGGACCTGATTGCGGCGGGCATCTCCTCCTTCAAAATCGAGGGGCGTTTGAAGAACGCTTCCTATGTAAAGAACGTGGTGCGGCACTACCGCGCGCGGATTGATGCGTGGCTGGAGAAGGCGGCGAAGGGAGCGGCAACAGCCGATGGCTCGGCGGCGAGCTACACGCGCGCTTCGGCCGGACGGATCGTCGGCGGATTCACGCCCGACATCGATGCCACCTTCAACCGAGGCTATACCACGGCCTTTCTGGATGGCCGGCGCGGGGCCTGGAACTCGGTGGACGCGGCCAAGTCGCTTGGCGCCTACCTGGGCACGATCACCGCAATCGACGGCAACACCATTACCATTGACACCGATCGGGTTCTGGCAGCCGGTGACGGTCTGGCTTTCGTACCCCGCGAAGGGGCATCCGGCATCCGCGGCGGTGAGTTGACCGGCATGCGCATTGAGTCGGTGTTCGGGAGAACTTCGGCGAACGGCTCTCCGGCGAGTTCTGGATTGCGAATCCGCCTGAAGAGCACCGCCGGACTGTATCGCGGCCAAAAAGTCTACCGCAATCTGGACAGCGCCCTTGAACGGGAGCTGGAACGCAATATGCCACGGCGTCTGATAGATGCTGTGATCGATTACCGGTCTTTCGGCGGTACGACCACCTTTACAGCTACAGCCGAGGATGGACGTCGGGCGGAGGTTTCCATTGCAGAGACGGCCGATGTTGCGCGCAACGCTGAAACCGCGCTGGAGAGTCTCCGGAGCCAGCTTTCCAAGACCAGCGAGCCGTATCGGTTCACGCTGGGAACGGTGGAGAGCGACGCCGTCTATTTCTACCCGGCCGCCTTCCTCAACGGCATCCGCCGCGACCTCGCCGAGCGGCTGGCCGCGAGAAGTACCGGGAGAAACGCCGGGGAAAATGCCGGGGAAAGCGCTAGGGAAAGCGCCGGGATGGGGGTCCCCGAGAATGGCTTGGCAGACAATCCATTGATTCACAGCAAAATACGCAAAGTGCTACCCCTCCCGGAAGGGGGTAGCGGTTTGAACAACTCGCTAAATATCAACAAGTTAAGTGCCAAAGCAAAACTGGACTACCGGGCAAACTGCGCGAATCATCTGGCGCGGGAGGTGCTGACGGAGATGGGCGCGGAGACGGTGGCGCCGGCCTATGAGCTGGAGGCTCCGCGCGGCGCCGAAGTGATGCGCAGTCGTTACTGCATCAAATATGAGTTGGGACTCTGTCCTAAGTGTCAATCCGGTGACCGTCTGGGGGGAGTCACTTCGGGGACGCTGCGGGAACCGCTCTATCTGGAGAACAATGGGCGGCGGCTCCAGTTGAAATTCGATTGCAAGAATTGCGAAATGGTTGTACTTTTGTAGGTCATGAAGTTTCAGGACATCATAGGAAACAACGAGTTGAAGCGGCTGCTCCCGCAAATGGTGCGGGAGGGACGGCTGCCGCACGCAGTGCTCTTCACCGAGGAGGGCTGCTGGGGCGCGATGGCCTTTGCCCTGGCGCTGGCGCAGTATGTGAACTGCGAGCGGAACACGGCTCCGGAGTCGACCCCGTCGTTGTTCGGCGCTGGGACCGCAGCGGACGAGAGTCGGCGGGAACTTGGGGAGGCAGTCCCCGGAATAGAGGATTCCTGCGGCGTCTGTGATTCCTGTCACAAGTATGGCAAACTGATTCATCCGGACCTGCACTTTGTCTTTCCGGTGAGCGCGGGCAAGGGGCTCAGCGAGTCTGAGAAGAAGGCGCCGATTTCCGACTATTTCCTTACTCCATGGCGCGAACTGGTCCTGCGCAAGCCCTATTTCTCCGAGCAGGAGCTCTACGACGCGATCGGCATCGAGAACAAGAGCGGCATCATCACCGTCAACGAAGCCAAACGCATCATCGAGAAACTCTCCCTCCGCGCATTCGAAGGCGAGTACAAGACGATGATCATCTACCTGCCGGAGCGCATGAATATCGACGCGGCAAACAAACTTCTCAAACTGATTGAGGAGCCACCGCTCGGCACCCTTTTCCTGCTGGTGTCGCACAACCCGGAACGCATCCTCCAGACGATCCGTTCCCGTTGCCAGCGCATCCAGCTCAAACCCCTCAGCCGCGAGGAACGCAAGGCCGCCGGCCTCACCTCCACTGCGAATCCTGAATTCAGCGAGATCCTGCAGCACCTGCTCACCGTATCGCTGGAAAAGAAACTCATCGACACCTTCCCCCTTTGGGAATCCCTCTCCGAGATGGGACGTGAACGGCAGCGTGACTGGTGTCTCTACGCTGAACAATATATTCGAACAATCTACCTGGTTGCCTCTGGACTTGAGGAACTTGCAGAGACCAAACCCGACGGGGCGGAGCGCATTCGCGACTTCGCGCATCGACTCAATCCCGGTTTCTACGAGAAGGCCTTCAAGGCCCTGGAAGGGGTGCTTTCCGCCGTTGACAGCAATGTCAACCCCAAGCTCACCTTCTGCAACCTGGCCAATATCTTCCAAGTAATCGCCTGACTATGATCATAAAAGAACCCGGGGCAAAAGGATTTGACTGCGCGAGAGGCTGTAATGTGGACCGCACGCCCAACGGAACGCTCGATATCAACTACGACCAAAGCTGCTGCAAACTGGCCACCTTCAACTGGCTGGAAGGGATCCCTCAAGATGAATACCGCAACCTCTACGAGGTTCGCTTCAAGAATACCCGCAAGATTATCTTCCGCAACGAATCGGGACAGGTCATCAAGACCGGCGATATCGTGGTGGTAGAGGCCCAGAACGGCCATGACGTAGGAATCGTCACGCTGGAAGGCCCCCTCGTCGTGCACCAGCTGCGCCGCCACAATATCGATCCCAAGACCTACGAATTCCGCAAGATTTACCGCCGTGCCAAGATTCTGGATATCGAGCGCTGGCAGGAGGCTATCGCCCGCGAACAGGCGGTGATGATCCGCTCCCGGCAGCTCGCCGCGCGGCTCGGCCTCAACATGAAAATCGGCGACGTGGAGTTCCAGGGCGACGGCACCAAGGCCATCTTCTACTACATCGCCGACGCCCGCGTGGACTTCCGCCAACTCATCAAAGACTTCGCGGCTGAGTTCGGCATCAAGGTGGAGATGAAGCAGATCGGCGCACGCCAGGAGGCTGGTCTGATTGGCGGTCTGGGCGTCTGCGGACGGGCCCTCTGTTGCTCGGGTTATATGTCTGAGTTCCAGTCCATCACCACTGCGGCAGCACGCGCACAGGATCTTTCACTCAACCCGCAGAAGCTGGCTGGCCAGTGCAGCAAACTGAAATGCTGCATCAACTACGAAGCATCGGTCTACGTGGATGCCAACAAGCGGATGGCGACGGTTCACGAACCGCTCGAATTTGAAGACGGACCGGCCTGGCTGGTCAAGACCGACGCGCTGCGCGGCCTGCTCTGGTTCTCGTACGACAAAGACAACCTGGCCAAGATTTGGCCGCTCACATCCGTGCAGGTGCGCGAGATTCAGGAGCTGAACAAGAAAGGCATCAAGCCCGCTTCGCTGATGGACGACGGCAAGAACGAAGGTCCGGAGTTCGTGAGCGCCGTGGGAGACGACAGCATCTCCCGCTTTGACGAGAAGAAGCGTCACAAAGGCCATCGTGGCGGCAAGCATCGCCACGGCCGTGGCGGAAACGGCGGTGGCAACAACGGCTCCAACGGCAACGCCGCCCAGTAATCATGGGATCCAAAGACAAACTCAAACGGTTCGCGGAGAACGAAACCTTCGCCTGCCTGCTGCAACCACGCACGGCAGAGGTGCTGAATACCAATCATCCCATTAAGGGGCACTGGGGCGCCCAGATGTTCCACAATGACAACCCTATCGTGCTGGAGCTGGGCTGCGGCAAAGGGGAGTATACGGTGGCGCTGGCTGAGAAGTTCCCGGAGCGCAACTTCATAGGTATCGACATCAAGGGCGCACGCCTCTGGAAAGGGGCCAAATACGCCACGGAAAACGCTTTGCCAAACGTGGCCTTCATCCGCACCCGGATTGAGTTTATAACGTCTCTATTTGCCTCGGGAGAGGTGTCCGAAATCTGGATCACCTTCGCCGACCCGCAGGAGAAAAAGGCTCGCAAGCGGCTCACCGCCCCGGGTTTCCTCAACCGCTACAACCAGATTTTGGCCGAAGGCGGCATCATCCATCTCAAGACTGACAGCCGGCTGCTGCATAACTACACCCTGCAGGTGGCGACGGTCAACGACCTCCCCGTCCTAATGCATGACGAGGACATCTACGGCCACGGCCTGGCCAATGAACTGCTCTCCATCAAGACCTTCTACGAGCAGAGCTTCCTGGCCAAGGGAATTCCCATCACCTATCTGGCTTTCCGACCGGGCACAAAAAAACCGCTCGTAGAGCCTGATTGGGATCAGACGCCCTACGAGCAGTCTTACAAAACTTCTACGCGAAATTAGAACTTGAGAGCGAGGGAAACGCAGAAGGTTGCCTCAGAAATCTGGTAGCCTTCTTTGTCTTTGTAGTTGTCAGCAACTTCTTTCCAGCTCTTGAATTCGCCGAATCCCCAGTTGTATTTAGCGGTAACCTGGACGAACGAGAAGAGTTCCACACCAACACCGATGCCAATACCGTAGTCGAACTTAGCGTCCTTGGCCTTCTGGATAACATCCTGATAGGTCACCTCAGCCTGTTCGGCACCTTCACCCGTCACAGCCTGCGAGAGGTTGTAAGCGAAGTAAGGAGCTGCAAAAACGAACGGCTTGACAACGAGCAGGTCGATACCCCACTGTGCAGCTACTGCGAGCTGAACGGTGTTCATCTTGAGGTTCGAAGTGTCATCGAGCGAAGAACTGTTTACCTGATAGAGGAGTTCCGGCTGCAGGGAGAAGCCAAGGAGGCTACCCGTCTGGAAACCGATACCTGCATGGTAACCAGCAAAATTCTTGTAGTCAAAGTTCTTGATGTCTTTCAGATCCTCTTTATAGTTAAAATCCGAATAGTTGACACCTGCCTTGACAATGAGACCGCCGCCTGCGTTTGCAGTTGCGCATACTGCAAACAACATCACGAACGATGCAAACAAAACAGAAACTTTTTTCATAATATTATGGTTTAAAAAAGGTTATTAATCTTTGCTTCGAGCTCCGGCTTGGGGAGTGCGCCCACCGTACGGTCCACCAGTTCGCCATTCTTGAAGAAGAGCAGCGTGGGGATGTTGCGGATGCCATAACGGGAAGGAACCTCCGCTGCATCGTCCACATTGCACTTCGCTACAGTGAGGCGGCCGTCAAACTTTTCAGCCATCTCATCTACGAGCGGAGAGAGCATCCGGCACGGGCCGCACCAGACTGCCCAGAAGTCTACCATCACCGGGGTCTTCGCAGCTGCGAGAACCTCGTCAAAATTCTTATCGTTTACCTCAATTACCATAGTTTTCGATAATTTGTGAATGACGAAGGTAGGAACATTTTTCAATTATTACAAAAAAATCACGGTTATACGGATTTTTCGATGTTCCAGACGAAGGCCCGGACGCCCACTTCGCGGTTGCGGGCGTCGAGCTTGCGGACGGTGTCGAGAAGTTCATCCACGCGGTCGTCCGGAACCACCGTCAAAACGGCCGAATTCATCTCGGGCCAGGTATGGGTGCCCCGGTGCGGAGCGCCGGTTTCAGAGCCGCGGCCCTGCACATTTTCAAAGAAGGTGAAGCCGCGGTGGCCCAGCTCGTCGAGCATATACTCCACGCGGGAGGTGAAGGCCTGGTTGAAAACTATAAAAACGCTTTTCATGGCTTATTTGTCGTTCTTGGTGGGATCAATCTGCATGAAAATATAGGACTTGCGCTGTTTCTCCTCCTTGTCGCGCTCACCGTGACGGGAGAGGATGCCATAGACCACGGGGACGATGATCAGGGTCACGAAGGTCGAAACCAGCAGACCGCCAATGACGACGATGCCCAGCGGACGCCACATCTCGGAGCCTTCGCCCGTGCTGAGAGCCATCGGGAGCATACCGAGCAGCGTGGTGAAAGCGGTCATCAAGACCGGACGGAGACGCGAAGCTCCGGAAAGAGCGATGGCTTCGTTGAGGGCGTAACCCCTATCGCGCATCAGGTTGGTGTAATCCACCAGCACGATACCGTTCTTGACGGCGATACCGATCAGCATCACCAGGCCGAGGGCGCCGATCATATCGAGCGTGGTTCCGGTGACCCAGAGGGCCAGAATCACGCCGGAAACGGCGAACGGCACGGAGAGCAGAATGACGGCCGGTTTGGCCACCGACTCGAACTGGGAGGCAATCACGATATAGACGAGCAGCAGGATCAGCAAGCCCAGCAGCACGATGTCGCCGAAGGTCTTCTGCTGGTCCTCGTAGTCACCGGCAATGACCACCGTCACGCCCGAAGGGATGGCGGTCCTGTCGAGCAGCGCCTGGACCTCACCGGCCAGCTGGCCGAGCGACGTCTGGAACGGGGATACGGAGACCTTCAGGTAGCGCTGGCGGCTCTTCCGGTCGATGCTCTGCGGCGCCCAGTACTCCTCAACCGTTGCCACCTCGGAGAGCTTCACGCGGGCTCCGGTGGCGGTGGGAATGGTGAAGGCCTGGATGTCGGAGATGGAGTTGCGGTCCTCCTCCTTGAGGCGCACCACAATGTTGTATTCATCGCCGTCCTCCTTGAGGAATCCGGCGGTAAAGCCGGCCACACGGTTGCGCATGTAGGTGGAAACCACCGATGCGCTCAGTCCGTGGCGGGCAATCTTTTCCTTGTCGAGGGTCACCTTCAGCTCGGGGCGGTCCTTGTCGCGGCTGATGGTGATGTTGCGGGCGCCGGCGATCTCTTCCGAAATGCGCTGCTTGAGTTCGTCGGCAAAGAGGCCCGTCTCGTCGAAGTCATAGCCGTAGATTTCCACATCCACCGTGGAGCCACCGCCCATACCCATACCGCCGCCGGACATGGCGTATGCGGTGATAATCTCCGGATATTCAGCCATTTCGCGACGCAGGACCTCGGCAATTTCTTCGATGCCGCGGGAGCGTTCGTTTTTCTTGTTGCAGACCACCGTCATGGAAATCTTGTAGTTGGTGGTGGAGTTGAACATGGCGCCGATGCTGCTCTCGTCGTTGCTGCCGGCGGAGGTAGAAATGCGCTGAATTTCAGGCACCAGCACCATGAAACGCTGCTCCAGCATGCGGGCCGTCTTGAGGGTCTCCTCGATCCGCGTGCCACGCTGCAGCTCGACCGTCACGTTGAGGCGGCCGTTGTCGCTCGACTGCATGAAGTCGGAACCGATGCGGCCGGTAAGGGCCGGGATGAGGGTCGCGGCGAAGAAGGCCAGCGCGATGAAAATCGTCAGCACCTTGTGCGTCAGGCACCAGCGCAGCAGGCGGGCATAGGCCGAATCGACCTTGTCCAGGATGGGTGTCACCACGCGCGCATAGAAGCCCATTCGGCCATTCACCTCTACCACTTTTCCATCCACCACCTCCACTTTGCGACCCTTGAGAATCTTGGAGCAAAGCATCGGGATCAGCGAAATAGCCGTGATGGTCGATGTCGAAACCACGATGGTTACGATCCAGCCGAGTTCCTTGAAAAGGATGCCGGCCATGCCGGTGAGCATGGTCAGCGGGATGAAGACGGCCGCGATAACCAGCGTCGTGGCAATCACGGAGGTCCACACCTCATTGGTGGCGTAGATGGCCGCCTCGCGCGGGGAGGAGCCACGGTCGATATGCTTTTTGATATTCTCCAGCACCACGATGGCATCGTCCACCACCATACCGATTGCCACGGTCAGTGCGGAGAGCGAGATGATGTTCAGCGAACTGTTCGCCAGGGCCAGGTAAATGAAGGAGACGATCAGCGAGATCGGGATCGTGATGCCGATGATGAGCGTAGCGCGCCAGTCTCCCAGGAAGAAGAAGACCACCAGTACCACGAAAAGTAGTGCATAGAGGATGGATTCCGCCAGGGAATTGATGGAACCCTGGATGTCTTCGGAAGAGTCGTAGATCAGGTTGATCTGCACGTCGGAGGGAAGCCGCTTCTGCAGTTTGGCCAGCTCGTGGCGCACATCGCGGCAGATCTGCACCGTGTTGGCGCCGGACTGCTTGGTGACCATCAGGCGGACGGCGTCGCTGCCGTTGAGTTTTTCGTCGAGCGAGAGATCCTTGATCGTGTCACGCACCGCAGCCAGGTCGCGGACGTAGATCTGCTGGCCGGTAGGCATCGTAGCCACCACCACGTCTGCAATTTCCGAACTCTGACCATACTCGCCCCTCACCTGCATCTGGTATTGCTGCCGGTCCATCTTCACGGTACCGGAAGAGAGGTTCAGGTTGTTGGCGGCCACGGCGTTGGCCACCTGTTCCAGCGTCAGGCCGTAGGCGTCGAGGCGGGCCTGGTCCAGGTCGATATAGACATAGCGGTCCGGGGCGCCCGAAATGGAGACCGTACCGATACCATTGATGCGGTTCAGCTGCGGAACCACCTCGTCATCCAGAATCTTTTCCAGGCCGGGATAGCTCTCGCGGGCCGTCACGCCGTACTGGATGACCGGCATCAGGTTGGAGTTCAGCTTGAAAATCATAGGGCTGGAGCAACCGTCGGGCAGGTTGTTCTTGGCCATATCGATATACGAGCGGATGTCATTGGTCGCCTCGTCCATGTTGGAGCCCCACTCCATTTCGAGCGAGACCACCGACATATTGTCCCTCGAGGAGGAGGTCATCTCCTTGAGGCCGTCCACCGAGGTCAGGGAGTTCTCGATGATTTTGGTGACGTTGGTCTCGATTTCGCTGGCGCTTGCACCCGCATAGGTGGTCATCACCGTGATGTAGGGCGGATCCATCTCCGGGAACTGGTCGATCGGGAGACGGGTGGCCGAGAAGAGGCCGATCACGATGACCGCGATGAAGATCAGCGCGGTGGTCACCGGTTTGCCGATAGCGGTCTTGTAGATACTCATCGGTTAGTTCTCCTTTACCACGTTGAGGGCCGTACCGTCCACCAGTTTGGCCTGACCCACGGTCACAAGTCTGTCGCCCGGCTTGAGGGCATCACCCAGGATCTCCACGTCGGCGTCGTAGCGGGCGCCCACCGTCACGAAAATGCGGCGCGCCACGCCGTCCTCGTTGATGAAGACATAGCGGTCGTTGGAGCCGGTCATCTTCTGCACGGCCTCGTAGGGCACGGTTATGGCGTTCACCTGGCCCATCTCTACGCGGGTATGGACATACATGCCGGGGCGGAGTTTCAAGCTGCCGTTGGGGATGCGCACCTTCACCTGGAAGGTGTGGGAGGAGGCATCGATGGTCGGATAGATCACCTCGATCGTAGCGGGGAACTTCTCCCCGGGGTAGATGTCGGATTCGATCTGGACCTTCATGCCCTGCTTCACGTTGGGGAAGTAGCTCTCCGGCACGGCGATCAACGCCTTGAGGGTGCCTATCTGGGTCAGCACCAGGATGGGCTGGCCGCTGTAGAGTTCGCCGTCCTCATAGTTCTTGGCGGAGATCACGCCGTCGAACTGCGCCTTGACGAAGGTGTTCTGTTCCAGGAACTTATAGCTCTCTGTAGCCTGGTCGAAGCTGAGCTTGGTCTGGTCGTAGGTCTGCTGCGAGACGGCGCCGCTCTGGTGCAGGGCCTCCACACGCTCCATCTCCACCTTCAGGTTGGTGTAGGTCAGTTTGGCCGTATTGTACTGGTTGCGATCCATCCGCACGAGCATATCCCCCTTGCGGACGCGGGTGCCCACCTCGGTGTAGATGTGCTCGATTTTGCCGGTGAGCGACGGAGCGATGTTCATGGTCTGCCAGCCCTGCAGCGTGGAGGATACCTCAAGCGAGCGGGTTACCGTGCTGCGGGTCACCACCGTGGTCTCGACCTGTTCTACGCGTTCGCCCGTCCGGACGGCTGCCTTCTGCTGCTTCTGACCGCATCCCGCAAGGAGGAGCGTGGCAGCGGCGGCGATAGTTAAGAATCTGATATTCATATTGTTGATTTTTTATTTATTCAAGAGTTGTTCCAGGGAAATCTGGGCGTTGACCATCTCCAGCAGGGCCTGCACGTAGTTGCTCTGCGCGGTAATCAGGCTGGTGCCGGCGTTGGTCAGGTCCAGGCTGGAGGCCATGCCGTATTCGTATTTTTTGGCAATATTGTCGAAGACGCGGCGCGCCACCTCAACGCTCTGCTTCTGGGTATCGTAGCGCTCCATGGCGGAGGTGAGGTTGTAGGTCAGCTGACGATGCTGGATATTGAGCGCGAGCTTGGTGTTCTCCAGCGTGTTGAGCTGCTCCTTGTAGGTGGTGCGGGCCGCCTTGACGGAGGAACCCAGCTTCCAGGAGGTAAAGAGCGGAACGTTCAGCTGGATACCCATCATGTTCGGCGGGGTCATGTTCATATGGACGTCGTCGCTGAAGTATTTCTTGGTATTGTACTGGTGGAAGATGCTGAGCGTGGGGCCGCTGGACCAGCCGGTCAGGGCCACCTGCTTGCGCGCCAGCTCGGTGCTCTCCTTGAGCAGCCGGTAATCGTAGTTCTCCTCCACATCGAAGGTCTCCGTGAGCAGTTCGCTCGCCGACTCCTGGTTTACCAGGTTGTCCAGCCCTTGGAGCAGGATGATTTCCGTATCGACGTCCACGTTGAGCAGCAGACGGATGGAGTTGTAAATCATCTCCAGCTGACGCTTGCTCGAAGAGATGGAGTTGGCCATGGTACCCACCTGTACCAGCAGCTGGTCGGCGTCGGTCTGCTCGGTGATACCCACCCGAACCGAACTCTCCGAATATTCATAGAGTTTCTTAAGGCTCTCATGGTTCTCCTCCAACAACTTGATGGTCTCGTCGGTCACCAGCGCGGAATAGTAGAGCAGTTTGGCCTGGTCGGCAATTTCCTTGTCGCTCTTGTGGAGCGAAAGATCCGCCATCTTGCGGGAAATATTCGCCATTTGGATGGAGACGATCTGCGCGCCGCTGAAGGCCAGGGCCGTGGTGACCCCGAAACTGGCCGACGGGGGCATCGAAATCTTCATGGCGCCCAGATCCATCTGATAGCCGAAATTGGTGCTGTAGTCCACCGATGCGCTCACCTGCGGCAGCATGCTGGCGATGGCCTGCCAGCGCGAAGCCTCCGCCTTCTGGACCTCCAGATTGGCATTGAGGATGGCCGTGCTGTGCTGAAGGGCCATCTCCTGTGCCTGCTGGAGCGTGAGGGCGAGGGTCGCGGGGGTGCTCTCGGCCGGACTTACCTGCGCCAGTGCGCGCGAAGAAAAGACCAAAGCCACGGCGAGCACCGCAGCTTTGGTAAGATGTATTGTATTGAATCTCATAGTCTCAACTGTCAATGGGTCCCCGGCTTCTTAGCAAAAATCAAGCCATCAAGTCTTTCCCGACGGCCGCCGTCCCGAATTGCCTGCAAAAATAGCATAAATAGTTTTTTGTTATCTTTGGTCGGCAATTAGCCCGGAGAATATTGCATTATGAAATCACGCTACATTTTTTTGGCCGCCATTGTGCTGACAGTCACCGTTCTCGGCCCCACAGAGGCCACAGCGCGAAAAAAAGCGCAGGCCGCCGAACCGGCCCAAGAGGTCAAGGTCCGTAATGATAAGGGTTACTACAAAGACATTTTCATGGACGGCGGCATCGTGCTCAACTCCCGCACGGACCTGCCCTCCACGCTTTATATGGGCTATTCGCTGGAGTATTTCGCTTCGGCTGCCACCAAACAGCTGACTGCTACGGACACCCTGCTCCAAACCGCGATGATGGTGGGCAGCGAGGTGGATGAAAACGGTTGCCTACTCTACCCGGACGGCGCCCCGCGGTTCCGGATGATCTATGTCAATGGCGGCAAATCGGCCGGACACGGCAAGTCGCTGGGCGAAGCGGGATTGCGGCGCGTCCGCGATTTCGTGAAGAATGGCGGCAGCTACCTGGGCTCGTGCGCAGGTGCCTATATGACAGCCACTTACCTTCGCAAAGCGAAAGGTCCCGAATTCTGCGAGTACTATTTCCGCATCTGGCCGGGTCAGGTGCGCTACACCCAACTGGGCCACTCCTGGATCGATCTCGATATCGAACCGGACAGCCCGCTGCTCAAGTACTACGACTTCGGCGGCGATATGAAGATTGACAGCGTTCGTCACAACGGTGGATGTTCGGCCGACACCTCCCGATACTGGCCGGAAAAGACAGAGATTCTGGCCCGCTACAACCAAGGCGACCGGCAGCTGAAGCGCCGCATCCACGGTGAACCGGCCATCTGGGCCTACAAGGAGAGCGACCTCACGGGCCGCGTAATCGCCTGCGGTTCACATCCGGAGAGCGTGCTCTTCGGAGAGCGCAACCAGCTGATGGCCGCCATGGAGCAGTATGCGATGGAGGGCAACGGCGTGGCGCGCGTCAAAGCGGCGCTGATTCCCGGCGAGGAGCGCGTGATGAACAAGTTTACCCACGATGCCGACCCTGCCTATACACGCATCGGTGACAAGCAGTATCATCATTATACAGTGGAGGTTCCCGCTGGGTGTGATTCGCTCGCCATCGAGTTGACTCCGGTGAAGGGGGCGACGGACTATGACCTCTGGTTGCTGGCCAATCCGGGTGACTTCGCCTTCCTGGGCGAGGCGGCTTATCTCAACGTGGATTATGGCGTCGGCAAAAAGATCGGCATCTCCGCCCCGAAGGCAGGAACTCTCTTTATTTCAGTGTACTGCAATACAACGGTGGATACCGTCACCACGGCCTACGGCACCCAGTACACCGGTCGCACCGACGTGCTGAACGGCGTGCCGTATAAGATCAAAGTGTCGTTCCCCGAGAAGGCGGCAGAATAACCGGAACTAAACGTAAGTAAACAGATATGAAACGAATTCTTCTTGCAGCGCTCGTGCTGCTGCTCGCAGCGGTAATCCCGTCGCAGGCACGCGAGAAAACCATCCTCATCAAGGGCGGTCTGGTCTATGACGGATCGGGCGCCGAGCCGCGTCAGGCGGACATCCTGGTCAAGGGTGAAAAGATTGTGGCCATTGAGGCCAACATCCCGGAAAGCAAGGCCGACAATGTCATCAACGCCCAGGGAGAGATCGTGGCGCCGGGTTTTATCGACCCGCACTCCCATATTAACCGTAATATGAAAAAACCGGAGACCAAGGAGAACGAGGGGTATCTGGCCATGGGTGTCACCACGGTGCTCTGCGGTATGTGCGGCGGCAGCCCCGTGCCCATCTCCAAAGAGGTGGAAACCCTTGAATCACAGGGATTCGGCACAAATATCGGTTACTTTATCGGTCTGGGATCCGTCCGCAAGAAGGTCATGGGCAATGCCGACCGCAAGCCCACGCCGGCCGAGTTGGAGGAGATGAAGAATTATGTTCGCGAAGCGATGCGCGAGGGCGCCTTCGGCGTCACCACTGGCCTGATCTACACTCCAGGCTGCTTTGCCGAAACGGAGGAAATCATCGAACTTACCAAAGTGATCGCGCCTTACAAAGGAATCTATTCCACCCACATGCGCAACGAAGGAACGGGCATCCTGAAGGCGATGGACGAAGCTTTCACCATCTGTCGCGAGGCGGGCGTGGACCTGAACATCTCACACCTCAAGTGCGGCGGCAAATCCAAGGGGAATGCAGCCGGCGTAGTGGCTAAAATCCACGAGGCGCAGGCTTCCGGCCTCCATGTGACGGCCGACCAGTACCCCTACACCGCCTCCAGCACGTCGCTCTCGGCCACCGTACTGCCAAAATGGGCCGCAGCGGCCGGATCCAAACGGTTCCGCCGGATGATCAAGAATGCCGATACGCTGAATATGATCCGCAAAGTCGTCGCCAAGAACGTGCGTGGTGAAGCGGCATCGAACATCATCATCTCTCCGCTCTGTAAGAACGAAGAAATCAAGGGTCGCAGTATTGCGGAATTGGCTGAGGCATGGGATGTTACCCCGGAAGACGCCGCCATCGAATGCTTGCGCCGCAGCTGGCCCAGTGCCGTGAAACACAGCTTCTGGGAGGAGGATGTGCGCTACTTCATGAAGCAGCCCTTCGTGATGACCTGTACGGACGGCAGCATCGGCGGTCATCCGCGCGCCTTCGGCACCTTCACCCGCAAGATCAAGACCTATGTCCGAGAGGAGAAGGTCATTTCGATGGGCGATATGATCCGTCGCAGCACCGGTCTGGTGGCCGACACCTACGGCATCGGGAAACGCGGCTATCTGCGCAAGGGGTACTGGGCGGACATCATCGTCTTCGACCCCGAAATGGTGACCGACCACGCTACCTACGAGGAGCCGCAGCGCCTCTCCACCGGCTTCACGATGGTGATGGTCAACGGTAAGATTGCCATCTCCAACGACATCCCGAACCACACGCTCTCAGGGAAGGTCATCAAGATGGAGAACAAGGCGAAGGTGCGCTGATCCCCCGCCCGCCATTTTTGCCTTGGCACTTAACTCGCAGTGGCTCTGCGAGATACTTAAAGTGCTACCCCCTTTCGGAGGGGGTAGCACTTTAAGTTATTGACTGGGTTACAGTCAGTTAAGTGCCAAGGCTACATCATGCCACCCATGCCCGGGTTCATCGGGGGCATTGCGGGCTGCTCTTCCTTGATGTCGGCCAGGGCGCACTCGGTGGTCAGGAACATGCCGGCCACGGAAGCGGCGTTCTGCAGGGCCACACGGACCACCTTGGTCGGGTCGATCACGCCGGCTGAGAGCAGGTTCTCGAACTTGTCAGCGCGGGCATTGTAACCGAAGTCACCCTTGCCGTCCTTGACCTTCTGGACGATCACGCTACCCTCTTTACCGGCATTGGCTGCAATGGTGCGGATCGGTTCCTCGATAGCGCGGGCCACGATGTTGATACCGGTGGTCTCGTCTTCGTTCTCGCCTTTCAGCTTAGCGAGGGCCTTGGCTGCGCGGATGTAAGCCACACCGCCGCCCGGGATGATACCCTCTTCCACGGCTGCGCGGGTTGCGTTGAGGGCATCCTCCACGCGGTCTTTCTTCTCTTTCATCTCCACCTCGGAAGCGGCGCCCACATAGAGGACAGCCACACCGCCGGCGAGTTTACCCAGACGCTCCTGGAGTTTCTCGCGGTCGTAATCGGAGGTGGTGGAAGCAATCTGCTTGCGGATCTGGGCAACGCGGTCTGCAACGGCCTCTTTGTCGCCTGCACCGCCCACGATAGTGGTGTTCTCCTTGTCGATGACCACCTTCTCGGCGCGACCCAGCATATCCGGGGTTGCGTTTTCAAGGGTGAAGCCACGCTCTTCGGAGATCACGATACCACCCGTAAGGGTTGCGATATCCTGCAGCATCTCTTTGCGGCGGTCACCGAAGCCCGGAGCCTTAACGGCTGCAATCTTCAGCGTGCCACGCAGCTTGTTGACAACGAGGGTCGTGAGGGCTTCGCCATCCACATCCTCGGCGATGATCAGGAGCGAGCGGCCGTCACGGGCGATGGGCTCGAGGATCGGCATCAGGTCCTTCATCGTGGAGATCTTCTTGTCGGTAATCAGGATGCTCGGCTGGTCCAGGACTGCCTCCATCTTGTCACCGTTGGTCATGAAGTACGCGGATATGTAGCCGCGGTCGAACTGCATACCTTCTACGACCTTCACCTCGGTCTCCGTGCCTTTGGCCTCTTCCACGGTGATGACACCGTCTTTCTTGACCTTGGCCATTGCGTCGGCGATCAGTTTGCCGATATAGGTATCGTTATTGGCGGAGATGGTACCCCCCTGTTCAATCTTGGAGTAGTCGTCACCCACGGATTCGCTCTGCTTCTTGAGGTCGTTCACCACTACCTCAACTGCTTTGTCGATACCGCGTTTGAGGTCCATCGGGTTGGCACCGGCGGCCACGTTCTTCA
>JAFSWO010000106.1 GCA_017450165.1 Bacteroidales bacterium
CTTCCTGGACTTTTTTGTTCTGTGCCATAGATATGCGAATCTTATAAATATTGCGTTAGAAATATCTCGCGAATATACTACAAAAATGGGAAACAGCAAGAATAAAATTGGTACAAATAAATTCGTACATTTGCGAAGCAATAGTCTCTGTATGCACCTGGAAAAGATTCTTCTTCACGACTTCCGCAATATAGCCGACGCGCAGCTCTCCTTTTCGCCCGGAATCAACTGCATTTCGGGCAGCAACGGGGCGGGTAAAACCAACCTGCTGGACGCCGTCTATTACCTCTCCATGACCAAGAGCCACTTCTCCGCGTCGGACCAGTACCTGATCCGTCACGGGTGTGAAGAGGCTGTGATGGCCGGCACCTACCGGATGGACAACGGCTGCGAGGAGAAGGTCTCCGTTTCCCTGCGAAAAGGGGAGAAGACGGTGCGTCGGGGCGAGAAGCCCTACCAGCGGCTCTCGGACCATATCGGGCTGATTCCGGTGGTGGTGGTTTCGCCGGCCGATTCCGCGCTGGTCAACGATTCGGGTGACGAGCGTCGCAAGTACTTGAATTTCATCCTTTCCCAGATCGATAAGGCCTACCTGTCGCACATCCAGCAGTACAACCAGCTGCTGTTGCGACGCAACAAGTTGCTGCACGACGGTGTGGAGTCCGACCTGCTGCTGGAGACCGTCTCGGAGCAGATGGCGCCCCATGCCCAGTACATCTTTGAGGCGCGCCGCAGCCTCTGCGAGCAGCTGCAGCCTATTACGCAGGATCTCTACAACCGGTTGTGCGGAGGCGAAGAGGAGGTTTCCATGGAGTTCCGCTCGCATCTCTCGGCCCATTCGTTCGTAGAACTGATGGCGCTCAATCTGGAAAAAGACCGCGCGCTGGGCTTCACCCTGGGCGGCATCCAGCGGGACGAACTGCACTTCCGGCTGGACGGCCATCCGCTCCGCAAATGCGGCTCACAGGGACAGCAGAAGACCTTCCTGCTCTCGCTCAAGTTGGCCCAGATGCAGTTCATGCGCGAGCGCTATCGGCTGACGCCTATCCTCCTGCTGGACGATGTCTTTGACAAACTGGACACCAACCGCGTGGAGTTGCTGCTCTCGCTGGCCGCCTCCAGCGATTTCGGACAGATCTTCCTCACGGACAGCAACAAGGTCCGCGTGGAGGGAATCGTCAATCGTTTCAAGGCCGACTGCGCCTTCTTTACGGTGGAGGGAGGCCGCTACGAAACCCGCTGAACATGAAACGTCAGAATCTGGTGCTGATTGGTGACCTGTTGCGCGAATTTACAGCGCAGAAGCCTCTGGACGAGGGGCTGATGCGTTGCCGCGTCTTCGATGCCTGGGACGCCATCGTGGCCGAACGCACGGGCAATACCCCTGAGGCGGCCGCCGCCCTGACGCTCCGTAAGTTCTATAAAGACCGTACGCTGACCTGCAAGATGTCCTCTTCCATGGTCCGCATGCATTTCCAGATGCAACTGGAGCAACTGCTGCCGCTGCTGAACAGCCGTTTACCCGAACCCGTCGTGGACAAAATTGTCCTTCAGTAAATATCCTGTGCTATGCTGAAACCCGTCAATGTCATTGTCGATCGCGACATCCCTTACATCTCCGGTGTGCTGGAGCCCTATGCCTCCGTCCGTTACCTGACCGGCAGCGAAATCCGCCGCTCCGACCTTCACGATGCCTCCGCGCTGCTGGTGCGGAGCCGGACCCATTGCGACGAGACGTTGCTGGAGGATTCTCCGGTGGAGTTTATCGGCACCGCCACGGTGGGGACGGACCACATTGACTTTGACTTCTGCGATGAACGCGGTATCGAGACGGCCTCCGCGCCGGGCTGCAATGCCGGCGGGGTGGTACAGCACTTCTTCACATCGCTCTACGCGGTGGCTCAGCGCAAGGGTATCTCGCTTTCCGGCAAGACATTAGGCGTGATCGGCGTTGGCCATGTGGGGAGCCGGGTGGCCGATCTGGCCGAACAGCTCGGATTCCGCGTGCTGCGCAACGACCCGCCGCGCGAGGCGCTGGAAAAGCTGGCGCCCGGGTATTTCTGTCCGCTTCAGCGACTGCTCTCTGAATCGGATATCGTCACCATCCATATTCCGTTGGAATACAACCTGAACTTTGCGGGCGAACGCTTCTTTGCGGCCCTCAGGCCCGGTGCGCTCTTCTTCAACGCATCCCGGGGGGAAGTGGTGGTGGAAGAGGCGCTGCTGGCCGCACGGGAAAAGCTCTCGGCCATCGTGCTGGATGTCTGGCGCAACGAGCCGGCCATCAATCCCGCACTGCTGGCGGCAGCCGATATCGCCACCCCGCATATCGCCGGATATTCCCAGCAGGGCAAAGTCAATGGCACAGTGGCTGTTGTGCGGGCTTTTGGCCGCCACTTCGGAATCGATCCGCTGAAGGAATTCTCGCTGCCCACCCAGGTGCGTCCGCTCGATTTTGCACAAAAAAATCAGGAGCAGATTTGTGAAATGCTCCTGAATCGCTATGATATCTGGGCGGATGATGCAGCGTTGCGTGCGGATCCCTCGCGCTTTGAACAACTGCGCGCCGATTACGATTACCGGTTGGAATTCTGATTGCCGCGCGGCGCCACGAGATTCATCAACACATAGAGCGTAAAGGCCAGCAAGAGGCCCAGCGGCAGCACGGTCAGTAACCAGCCGGCTGCGTTCAGAATGGGATTGCCTACGCCCCGCAGAATCGTCAGGGTGAACAAAAGGAGGACGGTCAGTAAAAAGAAAAGGCTCTCCTTAGGAAAAAGCTTGAAATTCAGCTTTTTGTTCTTCATGGAGAACATCGGAATCCGGCTGACCATCAGGGCTGAAAGAACCGCTGCCAGCACCGGAATAAACCAGCTGCTTTCCATCAGTCGCAGCACGAGAGAATCGGTCTGTGTACGCGCGCATACCGAAGCGAAAGCCGCGGCAGAGGCGGCAATCATGGCTGCACCCGGAACGGGGAGGCCCTTGAAGTCCACACCCTGCCCGGGATCGGTATTGAATCTGGCCAAACGCAGGGCGGCAAAGAGCACGAGGAGCAGCGCGCAGTAGGCAAAGGCGCTGTAGGTGTGGCCGGCATAGAGATACTGCTGGAAGAGCATCAGGGCGGGGGCGAGGCCGAAACTCACCAGGTCGCTGAGCGAATCGAGCTCCTTGCCCATCGGCGAGACGGCGTTCAGAAGCCGCGCCGCGAAACCGTCCAGAAAGTCAAAGCCGGCGGCCGCCAGGATGAAAAGCCATGCGGGCACGCTCTGGCCCATCATCGCAAGGATGCAGGCGAGCGTGCCGCACAGCAGGTTCAACAGCGTGATGCTGTCAGGAATGAACTTTTTCAAAACTTATTTGAGGTTCATTTTCTTCTTGATATCCTTGGGAATGGCATCCTTGTGGACCAGGATATCCATGGTCTTGTAACGGACATACGACTCGGAGACGTACCAGATACCGCTGTATTTGCTGTTGGTGCCCCAGGAGTTCTTCACCAGGTAGTATTTGGTGCCGTTCTGGTCCTTTGCAATACCGTAGAGGTGCATGCCGTGGTCATCGGTCGTGCTCTTGTCATCGTAGCCTTTCTGGCGGATTTCAGGGGTGACCTCCATCTCCTTGACGGGAGCCTTCGGGTCGAACTTGCGGGCACCGGCCGTAGCACCGAGCCATTTGGCCTCGTCGCTGCCGGCTTTCTTAGCCTTGTCAATCAGTTCCGGATCCGGGTTGACGGCGATACCGTTGCGGGTAAAGCCCATTTCGCTCACGTCAGCAGCCCATGCTACGGTGTATCCGTTCTCGATGGCGTTGTCGATGACAGCGATCATTTCGTCGAGCGGGAGGTTGTAAGCCTGCTCCCAGCGCCAGTTGTCGCAAACCTCTACCGGGTGCTCCTCGTAGTAGGAGAGGTGGGTCCAGGAGGTGATGTCGACATAGTCGTTCAGATCAATCTTCAGGCTCTTGAAGTACTCCTGCGGGGTGTAGGTCTTGCCGTTCCAGGTAAACTGCTCCGGAGCCTCGCCCAGATATGCGTTCAGAATGCCCTTGTAGCCATTCAGCCAAGCGGTGGAGAGGGTCTTGTTGGGATTCTTGGAGATGGCATCGATATAGCCCTTCAGTCCGGCGGAGAGTTCAGCGTGCTGGTTGCGCTCGGTGCCATAGTTCAGGCCGGTCATCACATCCTGCGGAACGATACCGTGATCCTTGATGGTGTAGAGCACATCGCCGAAAGAGCTGCCCTGGCCGAAGGTCAGGTGGCCGTCCAGACGGATATACTTCACTGCGCGGTCAGCATAGGAGTTGTAAACCACGAACATCTCAGCGAGGTCGATGTCGTCGATCTTGTTGTTGAGACGGAGAATCTCAGACTCGAGGAAAGAGATGCCGGAATAGCACCAGCAGGTACCGGAGCTGGCCTGGTCTTTGACGGAGGTGATGGGGTTCTCCTTGACGGTTTCGAATTTGAAGCCTTCCAGAGCGGTCTTCTCTGCGGGCTTGTCTGCCGAAACTGCGGTAGGAGCTACGATGGTCTGAACCGGCTGAACCGGCTGCGCGAAAGCGGATACGCTCGCGATGAGCGCTGCTGCGAACAATAAAGTTTTCTTCATATTGGGTTGGTTAGATTGAATTACTGATGAAAAAACAGGCATTGCCGTATGTGTCCCGCGAAGTTATACTATTTTGCATAATAATGCAAACGAAATCGGCGATGCCGGTCAGACGAGTTTTAGGCAGCCATTCTCGTAGGTGGCGGTGATTACCGCGTCGCGGGATAGGGAGCCGTCAAGCAGCTTCTTGGCCAGTTCGTCGATCAGTTCGCGCTGCAGCACCCGTTTCACAGGCCGTGCACCGTAGGCCGGATCGTAGCCCTTGTTGCTCAGGTAGTCCAGGAACTCCTCGCTGAACTGCAGCGTGATGCCCATCTCCTTCATCTTGTCCTGCAACTGGCCGGTCTGCAGCAACAGAATCTTGCGGATGTCGGCCGGCGTCAGGGAGTGGAAGGTGATAATCTCGTCGATTCGGTTCAGGAACTCGGGGCGGAAGGCATCCTTGACGAGTTCCGGCTTCAGGTTCGAGGTCATGATCAGAATCGTGTTCTTGAAGTCCACGGTCCGGCCCTTGTTGTCGGTCAGACGGCCGTCGTCCAGCACCTGAAGCAGGACGTTAAATACGTCAGGATGCGCCTTTTCAATTTCGTCGAGCAGAATCACCGAGTAGGGCTTGCGCCGCACGGCTTCGGTCAGCTGACCGCCCTCTTCGTAACCCACATATCCCGGAGGCGCACCCACCAGTCGCGAGACGGTGTGACGCTCCTGATACTCACTCATATCGATACGGGTCATCATGTTCTCGTCATTGAAGAGATACTCGGCGAGGGCCTTGGCCAGC
>JAFSWO010000107.1 GCA_017450165.1 Bacteroidales bacterium
ATACCACGATGGGCTCTTCGAGCACATCCGCTGCGGACTCGGAAATATCGGGACGCGGCGCAATCACCTTGCGGGCCTCAAAGACCAACTTGCGGGAGGTATTGCCTTCCGAGACAATCTCGCCCGTGGCCTCGATAAAGTCGCCGGCATAGACCGGAGCGATGAATTCCACCATGTCATAAGCCTTGAAGAGGCCCTCGTCGCCGTCCCGGAGAATCAGCAGTTCCGTAGCGACATCGCCGAAAAGGTGCAGCATGTGGGCACCGTCCACCAGGTTTCCGCCGTAGTGCGCATCCTTTGCGCTCATGCGGACGCGAATCGTAGATTTGTACTGGGTCATGGCCGGGAAGATTACTGTTCAACGTAGATGTAGTCCACAAAGAGAGCCGGAGTATGGACGGCTTCGGGTTCAATCTCGCCGACCTTCACAAGCTTCTCCGCCTCGACGATCACGGTATTGGCAGCCTGTGCCATCATCGGGTTGAAGTTCTTGGTGGTGCCGCGATAGAACACGTTGCCCGACTCGTCCACGATGCTGCCGCCGATCAGGGCGAAGTCAGCGCCGAGAGGTTTCTCGAGCAGATAGTCCTTGCCGTCAACATTAACGACCTGTTTGCCTTCCTGCACGACCGTGCCCAGGCCCGTAGGGGTCAGGATACCGCCCAGGCCGGCGCCCTTCGCGCGGATGCGCTCGGCGAGCGTACCCTGCGGCACCAGGTTCATCTTTAGTTCCCCGTTGTTCATCTGCTCCACGGAGGCCTTGCTGCCGCCGATATAGGAAGCATAGATTTCTTTGACCTGATGATTCTCGATCAGTTTGCTCCAGCCTTTTCCGTCAAAGACCGTGTCGTTGCAGATAATGGTCAGGTTCTTGACGCCACTTTCTGCCAAAGCATCGACAATCTGTTTGGGCGCTCCCGTTGCCAGGAAACCGCCGATCATAATCGAAGCGCCGTCCGGAATCATGGAAACGGCCTCTTTCAGCGAAATTTTCTTTGCCATAAAACTATGCGTTGTTATAATTTGTTCGTGTTTTCTTCCGATAAGTGCAGACATAGTCTGCATAACCCGCGAATTTAGTCAAATTCGGGATTAAATCCAAAGAAAAACGTTACAACAGATTACCGGATTTTGATCCGGTCGAAGCCTTCTCCGTAAACGCCTGCTACAGAGCCGATAGATGTAAAGGCATTGGGATCTTCCTGCTTCACGATCAGCAGCAGTTGATTGAGCTGGGATTTGCGAGCCACCACCATCACCACCTGGATGTCGTCCTTGGAGTACCATCCCTTGGCGGAGATGACCGATACGCCCCGCTCGCTCTCCTGCATGATGCGGTTGGCGATTACTTCATAATTCTTGGAGAAGATGAAGAGCTGGACACTCTGTCGGTTCAACTGCAGCATGTGGTCGAGCGTGAAGGTCTCCACACCGGCAATGACATAGCCGAAGATCACCGTGGCAAAGCGTGCACCCCAGCCGGCCTCCTCGGGAATGATGAGGGAGCTGGCAATGATGATGATATCCAGGAAAAGCAGCACGCGGCCCGTGGAGATGTTGTACTTGTTGCTGATCATCAGGCCCACGATATCCGTACCACCGCTGCTGCCGCCCACGTTCATCATCAGCGCGATGCCGAATCCGCTGATGACACCGCCGAAGATGGCGCTGAGCAACTTGCCGTTGTCGATGGCCACGGCCTGGATGAACTCCTGCGGGATGAGTTCCGGAATGATGCGGAAACAGATGGAGATGACAGCCACCGCATAGATGGTCTTGGCCCCGAATCCCTTGCCCAGATACTTGGTGCCGATCAGCAGGAGGATTGTATTCAGGATCGCATAGGAGTAACTGATATTGAAGCCCGTGGCATACTGAATGATGGCGCAGATACCGGCCACGCCGCCCGTCACCATGGAGTTGGGCAGAATGAAAACGGCCCATCCGACCGTGTAGACGATGATGGCCAGCGTAATGACCAGATAATCTTTAAGAAGACGGGTAGTTTTCTTGTTCATGTCAGCAAACGATATTTATGATTCTTCCGGGGACTACAATCACCTTGCGGATGGCGGCACCGGCCATATAGCGGGCCGTATTCTCATCCGCGCGCACCACCGCCTCCACTTCGGCCGGCGTAAGGCTCTTGGGCAGAACGAGTTTGAAACGGGTCTTCCCGTTGAAGGAGACGGGATACTCCACGTCGTCCTCGTGCGTGTAGGCCTCGACATACTCGGGGAAGCGGGCATAGGCGATGCTCTCACTGTGGCCGAACAGGCTCCAGAGCTCCTCTGCAATGTGAGGGGCAAAAGGCGACAGGACGATGGCCAGCGGCTCGAGAATCGCGCGCTTGTTGCACTTCAGATCCGCCAGCTCACCGACGGCAATCATGAAGGCGCTCACCGTGGTGTTGAAGGAGAAGCTTTCAATATCCGACTGCGCCTTGCCGATGAGTTTGTGCAGGGCCTTGAGTTCGGCCGGCGTCGGCGCCTCTTCGCTCACGCAGAAGGTGTCGTGATCGAAGTGCAGGCCCCACAGCTTGCGAAGGAAGCGGTGGACGCCGTCGATACCCTTGGTATCCCACGGTTTGGACTGCTCGAGCGGACCCAGGAACATCTCGTACATGCGGAGCGTGTCGGCACCGTAGTGGTCGCAGACTTCGTCGGGATTCACCACGTTGAACATGGACTTGCTCATCTTCTCTACGGCCCAGCCGCAGATGTATTCGCCGTTTTCGAGGATGAATTCGGCGGTCTTGTATTCCGGATTCCAGTTGCGGAACGCCTCCAGGTCCAGGCGGTCGTTGTGTACGATATTCACATCCACGTGGATTTCCGTGGTGTCGTACTGGTCTTTGAGGCCGCAGGAGACGAAGGTATTGGTATTCTTGACGCGATAGACGAAGTTCGACCGGCCCTGAATCATACCCTGGTTGATGAGTTTCTTGAAGGGTTCCTTCTCGCAGACATAGCCGCAGTCGTAGAGGAATTTGTTCCAGAAACGGGCATAGATCAGGTGGCCGGTGGCGTGCTCCGTACCGCCGATATAGAGGTCCACGTTGCGCCAGTACTCGTCGGCCTCGCGTCCCACGAGCGCCTGGTCGTTGTGGGGATCCATATAGCGCAGATAGTAGGCGCTGCTGCCGGCAAAGCCCGGCATCGTGCTCAGTTCGAGCGGCCAGCCGTCGATCGTCCAATTCTTGGCGCGACCCAGCGGCGGTTCACCCGTTTCGGTGGGCTTGAACTCCCCAATCTCCGGCAGTTCGAGCGGCAGTTCTTTCACCGTCAGCGGCGTAGGTATGCCCTCCTTGAAATAGATGGGGAAGGGCTCGCCCCAGTAGCGCTGACGTGAAAAGATGGCGTCTCGCAGACGGAAGTTGATCTTGCGATGGCCCAAGCCGTGCGACTCTACGTAGTCGATGGCGGCCGGAATGGCCTCCTTGACGGTCATCCCATTGAGGAAGCCGGAGTTGCACATGACGCCGTCCTTGGCATCGAAACTCTCCTGCGAGATTTCACACCCCTCGATGAGCGGAACGATCGGCAAATTGAAGGTCCTGGCAAAGGTATAGTCGCGGCTGTCGTGTGCCGGAACGGCCATGATGGCGCCGGTACCGTATCCGCTCAACACGTATTCGGAAATCCAGACAGGAACCTGCTGGTTGGTCAGCGGGTTGAAGGCATAGGAACCGGAGAAGACGCCCGTGGCCTTGCGCGTTTCGGCAATGCGCTCACGCTCGGTCTTCTTCTTGGTCTGTGCGAGGTATTCATCCACCGCTGCGCGCTGTTCGGGCGTGGTGAGTTTGTCCACCCATTCGCTCTCAGGCGCCAGCACCATGAAGGTGACGCCGAAGATGGTATCGGCTCGCGTGGTGAAGATGGTCATGTCGTAGGTCTGATTGCCGTTGCTGACCTTGAAAACAATCTCCGCTCCCTGGCTGCGGCCAATCCAGTTGCGCTGCATCTCCTTGAGGGAATCGGTCCATTCGAGCGACTCCAGGTCGTCCAGCAGGCGCTGGGCATAGGCCGACACGCGCAGCTGCCACTGTTTCATCTTCTTCTGTTCCACCGGGAAGCCACCGCGGACCGAGAGGCCCTCCTTAACTTCGTCGTTGGCCAGCACGGTACCGAGCTTCGGGCACCAGTTGACCGAGGTTTCGCCCTGATAGGCAATGCGGTACTGCATCAACAGGTCGGACTGCTCCTTGGGAGTCAGCCCATCCCAGCGTCCTTCCTTCTTCAGTTTTTCGACGAGGGTATCGATAGGCTCCGCCTTGTCGGTCCCGGGGTTATACCAGTGATTGAACATCTCCAGGAATGCCCACTGCGTCCACTTGTAGTAGGCCGGATCGCAGGTACGCACTTCGCGCGACCAGTCGTAGGAGAACCCGATGCGGTCCATCTGCTGACGGTAGCGGTTGATGTTCTTTTCCGTGGTGATGGCGGGATGCTGTCCGGTCTGGATGGCATACTGTTCGGCAGGAAGACCGAAGGCGTCATAACCCATCGGGTGAAGCACGTTGAAGCCCTTCAGACGCTTGTAGCGGCTGTAAATATCGCTGGCGATGTAGCCCAGCGGATGGCCCACGTGAAGGCCCGCCCCGGAGGGGTAGGGAAACATGTCGAGCACATAATACTTGGGCCTGGAGGGATCGGTCTCCACCCGGAAGGTCTGGCGGTCTGCCCAATAAGCCTGCCACTTCTTCTCGATATCCTTGAAATTGTATTCCATAACAAACTACAAATGTAGCACTTTTTTGGTTACCTTTGCGGCCGTTTAAACACTTCCTACCATGCAGGGTTTTTGGACCGTCTTGCTGCTTGTCGTCTCGAACGTTTTCATGACGTTCGCCTGGTACGGACAGCTCAAGCTCAACCAGATGAATATCGGCCGTGACTGGCCGCTGATCCTGATTATCCTCGCCTCCTGGGGCCTGGCCTTCTTTGAGTACATCTTCATGGTTCCGGCCAACCGGATGGGCTCCGCCATCAACGGTGGCCCCTACTCCCTGATGCAGCTCAAAATCATTCAGGAGGTCATTTCCCTGACGGTCTTCACCCTCATCGTGACCTTCGTCTTCAAGGGTGAACCCATCCAATGGAACCACTTCGCCGCGTTCCTCTGCCTGATTGCGGCGGTTATTTTCTGCTTCTGGAAATAATCGCTTAGGCCTTCTCAAACGCATCCACGATCTTCGTCACCAGCGGGTGGCGGACGATGTCTTCGCGTCCGAACTCGATGACGCTGATGCCTTTAATGCTCTGCACCAGTTCAATGCTCCGCGCCAGGCCGGAATCCTCCTTGTGCGGGAGGTCGATCTGGGTCATGTCGCCCGTCACGATGAACTTGGAGTCGGCGCCCATACGGGTGAGGAACATCTTCAGCTGGTTGAGGGAGGTATTCTGGGCCTCATCCAAGATGACGAAGGCGTGGTCGAGCGTGCGGCCGCGCATGTAGGCCAGCGGAGCAATCTGGATTACGCCGTCTTCCATGAAACTTTGCAGCTTCTTGCCCGGAATCATGTCCTGCAGGGCGTCGTAGAGGGGCTGGAGATAGGGATCCAGTTTGTCTTTCAAATCGCCCGGCAGGAAGCCGAGACGCTCGCCGGCTTCAACGGCGGGACGCGTGAGAATCAGTCGCTTGACCTCCCGGTTCTTGAGGGCGCGGACGGCCAGGGCGATGGCCGTGTAGGTCTTGCCAGTTCCGGCGGGGCCCACGGCAAAGAGCAGGTCGTTCTTGTAATACTCGCGGACCAGTTTTTTCTGATTCTTGGTCCGGGCACGGATGGCACGGCCCTCGTTGCTGTAGACGATGATATGCTCGTTTCCTTCACTCAGGTCCACCTGGCCCTCCTCCGGGTTGCGCGGGGCGCTGTCGCCCTCGAAGAGCGATTCCACATCGTATTCCGTCAGTGCCGGTTTGGTCGCTCTGAGGCGGCGGAGCGTGTCGAACCGAACCTCGAAACTATCCAGGTCGGCCGCGGCCCCCACGAGGGTGATTTCGGAACCGCGCGCAACGGCCTTCACCTTGGGAAAGTGGCTGGCAAAAAGATCAAAAAGTTTGTTGTTGACACCGTAAATATCAACGGGGTCAATCTCTTGAAGTTCTATTTTTCTATTCATTGAAGATTCTGATGTTCTCCGTTCCGACACGGGTGACGAGCCACTTCTGGATGCGGTCGAGCGTGGTGGGATCCAAGCGGTTGGTGCTCTTGATCACGACAATCACCAAATCGCGGCTGTCCTGCGTTTCCAGATTGAATTCGCTGCCGCGTCCCATGCTGAGGACGCTGATATCCGGATACTGCGCCTTGAGTTCGCGGGCAATCTGTGCAACCGGCAGCTCCTTGGCCTGCTCAGCCTTGAGTTGCTCCTGCAACTTGGAAATCTCCTGATCGCGCCGCTGGGTCTCCTGGTCACTTCGCTCAAAGATGCTCTGGATCAGTTCATTTTCCGAAAGATCGGTGCGGGCCAGTCCCGTTTCCTTGATAATCAGGTGATCGCGGTCAATATGGTGACTCTCGGCGGAGCGGTAGAGCAGCTCCCGGTCATTGGGAGAGAGGGCGGCACCGGCCATCTGGATGGTCAGGGTTCCCTTGCGGTGTGAGAAGTCTATGTGGGAATCGTAGATATAAGTGCGGTCCAACGTCTTGTTCTCGCGCAGGAAGGCCTTCGCATTCTGGTTGAAATTGTTTTCACCCACCACCTTGATGGCCGAGAAGATACTCGGGATAATGATGATAATCAGACCGATTGCAATGCTGCGCTGCGTCTTGCGGTTCTTGGCGGCATCGGCATAGCGAACTACCGGGAAGTGGAGCCACTTGACGGCCAGATAGGTGGCCAGCGCAATGAAGATGCTGTTGATGAAGAAGAGATAGAGCGCACCGAAGAGGTAATGCACATTGAGGGTGGCCAGGCCGTAACCCACCGTGCAGAGGGGCGGCATCAGGGCGGTGGCGATGGCTACGCCGGAAATTACCGTGCCTTTCTCCTTGCGGGAGGTCTCGATGATGCCGGCCAGACCGCCGAACAGGGCGATCAACACATCGTAGATGGTGGGATTGGTGCGGGCCAGCAGCTCGGTGGGATTCTCCATCGCGAGCGGGGAGATCAGGAAATAGAGGCCGGATGCGAAGATACTGATGACCACCATCACGAGCAGGTTCTTCAGCGCTTCGCGGATCAGGCTGGTGTCGTTGGTGCCCAGACCCAGGCCGAATCCGATGATCGGACCCATCAGCGGCGATACGAGCATGGCACCGATGATGACGGGGATGGAATTGACGTTCAGACCAACCGATGCAATGATGATGGCCGCTCCGAGAATCCACACGTTCGGCCCCCGGAAAAAGATGCTGTTACGGATATTCTCCACCGCCGCTTCAACATCAATATAGGAACTGAGATTCAGCCTGTCGCGGAATCCGTCCCTGATGGTTTTGAAGTTTGTTGCCATACGCGCTTCTTTTTGATTTGGTAAAGATACGCTTTTTCTACTTTTTATGCTACCTTTGTCCAAAATCTTATCCGCAAAGTCGATATGAAACCCATCCGCATCTTTACCCTGATTCTGGCGGCCCTCGTGCTGTTCTCCGGCTGCGACCGCATTCGCTCGATGATGGGCAAACCCACCTCCAGCGACCTGGAGCGTCTGCGCGTAGAGAAAGAGGCGCAGGAAAAAGCCCTGCGCGATTCCATCGCCCGCGCGGAAGAGGCCCTGGCTGTCGATTCGGTTGCCGCCGCAACCCCGGAAAAGCCTGTCGCTGCAAAGCCCGTTGCTAAGCCCGCCGTCACGTCCGCCTCCACCGGAAATCTGCTTCGCTACAGCGTGGTTGTAGGTTCCTATGTAAAAGAGTATAACGTCCGGGCCATGACCCGCCGGATGGAAAAGCTCGGCGAGACGGTGACCGTCATCCCTTTCAAGAGCGGCTTCACGGGCGTTGCCGTCTTCACCTCCAACGATTTCGCGGAGGCGCGCGCCAAGCGCAAACAGATGCTGGGCAGCGGTTCGGTTCCGTCTGATACCTGGATTTACGACACCGCCTGGGGTCGTCATAAATAATTGATAATCATATATAAAACTCAACAATAGATGAAAAACACTGTTTTTACTGAAAAGCATATCGCGCTGGGCGCAAAGATGGCCCCGTTTGCAGGCTATAACATGCCCATCCAGTACACCGGCATCAACGAAGAGCACGCGACGGTCCGCGAGGGCGTCGGCGTTTTCGATGTCTCCCACATGGGTGAAATCTGGGTGACCGGCCCAAAGGCATTGCCGTTCCTGCAGTACGTCTCCACCAACGATGTCTCCGTTCTCTTCCCGGGCAAGGCACAGTACACCTGTTTCCCGAACGGTAAGGGCGGTATCGTGGACGACTTCATCGTTTACTGCTTCCATACGGAGAAATACCTGCTCGCCGTCAACGCTGCCAACATTGAAAAGGACTGGAACCACCTGTGCTCCTACGCGCCCAAGTTCGGCCTTACCGTCGGCAAGGATCTGTGCAATCTCTCCGATGAAACCTGCCAGCTCGCCATCCAGGGACCGAAAGCCATGGAGGTGATGCAGAAACTCTGCAAAGAGAACATCCTGGACATGGAGTACTACACCTTCAAACAGCTCAACCTGGCGGGCATTCCCGACGCCATCCTTTCCACCACGGGTTACACCGGCAGCGGCGGATGCGAGGTCTATGTTCCCAACCAGTATGGTGACCAGCTCTGGAAAGCTGTCTTTGAGGCAGGCGAACCGTACGGCATCAAGCCGATCGGCCTTGGCGCCCGCGATACCCTCCGTCTGGAGATGGGCTTCTGCCTCTATGGCAACGATATCGATGACACGACTTCCCCGATCGAGGCCGGCCTTGGCTGGATCACCAAGTTCAACGACGTCAAGGGCGCTTTCGTAGACAGCGAATTCCTCGCAGCCCAGAAGGCAGAGGGCGTGAAGCGCAAACTCGTCGGTTTCGAATTGGTCGACAAGGGTATCGCCCGTCACGAGATGCCTATCTGTGACGCGGAAGGTCATCAGATCGGCCACGTCACCTCCGGTACGATGGGTCCGACCGTCAAGAAAGCGATTGGCATGGGTTATGTAGATGTTCCCTACAACAAAGTGGATTCAGAAATCTACATCGACGTCCGCGGCCGTCTGCTGAAGGCCAAGGTCGTGAAGATGCCTTTCTACAAGAAGTAAATGATTCGGAAAACAGCAATTTCCCTTCTGATTCTGTTTTGTGCAGCGGCCGCGGTCGCTGCACAAAATTTTAGCGTAGAGCCCGAGCTGCGCAAACACGTTTCGTATCTCTGTGCGGAGGAACTCCAGGGCCGAAAGGCCGGTACGGCAGGGGAATCGCTGGCCTCCGATTATGTCTACCGCGCCCTGCGCGATGCCGGCGTCACGATGCTTTGCGACGAGGCGGGGCAGGACTTTTCCATTGCCGATTCCACCGCTACGCTTCACTCCTGCAATATCGTGGGCATTGTGGAAGGCTACGACCGCCGTCTGCGCAACGAATACATCGTGGTCGGTGCGCACATGGATGGGATGGGGGCCTTGACGGTTACGGTGAACGGCCACCCGCAGAAGCGCGTCTATCCCGGAGCGGACGACAATGCCTCGGGCGTAGCCACGCTGATTGAACTGGCTCGGCTGACAGCTGCAAACAGCTGGATGTTTGCGCGTTCCGTGGTATTTGCGGTATTTGGGGCCGGGGAGTGCGGCACGGCCGGCTCCTGGTATTTTGCCAACCGCTCCTTCGGTGAAATCAGTTCCGTCCGCGCCATGATCAATCTGGATATGGTGGGCCGCGGCAATGAACGGAATCCGTTTCGGGTCTTCTCTACGTTGCCCAAGCATCAGCTGGATACGCTGCTTTCCCAGACGCTGGATCGCCAGCCGGCTGTGCGTCCGGCACCTTTTGAGGGAACGCTCCAGACCTCCGATCACCTTCCTTTCTACGAAAAGGAGATTCCCGTCTTTGTCTTTACGACCGGTAAGACGCGCGAATTCCGCACGGTATCTGATACGCCGAACCTGATCTTATACAAGAATATGGAGAGGCAGTGCAACTACCTGTTCCATTTCCTGCAGACGGTTGCCGCCGCCCCGGCCGACCAGCTCCGGCTCAAACAGCAGGCTGCCCCTCAGGGCGAATCGCTCTATTCAGCCGCCGACTGCGACGTCCGTCCACAGTTCTTCCACTCGGACGAGCGACACTTCCTCAAGGCCTGGGTGTACAAATACCTCCGTTATCCGCAGGAAGCTGTGTCTGAAGGAATTCAGGGCCGCGTTTCGGTGGGTTTCACCGTGGAGAAGGACGGCAGCGTATCCAATGTGGAGGTGGTCACCGGCGTGCATCCGCTCCTCGATGCCGAAGCCGTCCGCGTCATCTCCGTCTCTCCCAAATGGATTCCCGGCAAGATTCAGGGCAAAGCCGTGCGCACCCGGATTGTCCTTCCGGTCGAATTCAAACTGACAAAAACCAATTAATTACAGCGCGCGGACGCAGCGGACGGAAGCGGCGAAGTCGGTCTTGCTCGTCGAGGCCATCGGGAAGGTGTTCAGATCCGCATAGATATAGCGGTAATACGCCTTGTCGGCGTCTTTCTCCGTAGCGCACCAGAAGAAGGCATAATTGCCGAATCCCGTAAAGTTAGAATGGTCGATGGTAGCCCCTCCTACCGGGATGGCGTTCCACCCGGAGGTGTTCGAATGGTCGTTGTAAGGCGAATAGGGCCACATCCGTTCACCGTTGAAATAGGCCGGCGCCGAGAGCTTGTCACCCAAGGTAGCCCAGGTATCCGTGAAGGTGGCGGCGGAACCGAGCAAGGTCGTAGCCAAATCTTCAAAGTCCTCTTTGGTCGGGACCTTCCAGCCAGCGGGGCAGGCACCCTGCGGACCGCCTGCGAGACCCGTTCCGGAGACATTGCCGGTGGCCTCTTTCCAGGTATAGTATCTTCCGAGAAGGCCCTCCGTGACCGGGGAATTGCAGTAGACGCCACCCGTTCCGTCCCAGCCCAGATTGCTGGCAAACCACTCTAGCGCGCCGATCTTGACGGTAGGATAAATCCGGCCGTCGCGCGGATCGGTGAAGGAGGTGGTGGACGGTTGGAGACCGGTCAAGGCAGCTCCGCCAACCGTATCGATGGTCGTGAAGGTAACCGAACTGCTGACCTGATAATACCCATCAGCCAGCGCCAGTGCGGTAATACCGAAGGTACCCAGACTATCCGGCACACGGAACGATACCAGACGGGAGACCACCGTGTCCTGGAAGATACTGGAAGCCACCCATTTGTAGGTCACATCCGTGGGGTGGGTGATGCCGGAAACCTCTACCGTCACGTGGGAATTTTTCTGGACATAGCTCGGGAAGGGGAACGAGATGGTACCCTCCATTATGAGCTTTGTCTCGGTCTCCTCATCATCTTTGCAGCTGACCGCAAAAAGGGTCACCAGAGTCAGGGCGAGCAGTGTGATATAGTGAAACGGCTTATTCATCCGGCAATTTTCAAACAGTTTGCAAATATGCATATTTTTTGGGCGTTTGCCAAGTATTATGCTATTTTTGTGCCACGATGCACCTGCCGAAATCCCTTCTCCCGCTTTTAGCCGTCCTTCTGCTGACCGGTTGTTCCGGCGGGGAGCGCTATGTGCGGATGGAGGGATTCGCGCAAGGCGGCACCTGGCATATTATCTGCTCGCTGCCTGCCAAGGCACGATCGGCCGCGGTACGCGACAGCATCGACAGACTGCTGCTGGAGATAGACGGTTCGCTGTCGGGGTACAACCGCGGATCGCTGCTGAGCCGCCTCAACGCCGGCGAAGAGCTGCCGCTCGACGACCATCTTCTGGTCAATTTCCGCCTCTCCCGACAATACTGGCTGGAAAGCGAGGGTGCCTTTGACCCTTCCGCCGCTCCCCTCTTCGATCTGTGGGGATTCGGATTCAAGGAGGCGGGCGCCATACCTACGCAGCGCCAGATCGATTCGGTCCGCACCTTCATCGGGATGGACTGCTTCCGGATTGACACGCTTGAAGACGGGACATGCCGCCTGCGCAAGTCCGATCCCCGCTGCCGGCTGAACTTCAATGCGATCGCCCAAGGCTACACCTGCGACCGCGTGGCCCTCTACCTGGAGGCCCTGGGGAGCAGCAACTATCTGGTAGAGGTGGGCCGGGAGATTCTCTGCAAAGGCCTCAGCGCCCGTGGAGATAAGTGGACGGTAGGCGTTGAGATGCCCAAACGGCAGGACGAAGGCGGAGCCGAGGATGCCGTTTACATCAAAGATACGCTGCACGTCACCGATTGTGCGGTGGTGACTTCGGGCGACTACCGGAAGTTCTACGTCAGGGACGGGAAGCGCTATGCGCATACGATCGATCCGCGTACCGGACGGCCGGTCACCCACGGCCTGCTGAGCGCCACCGTCATCATTCCCGCCGAATCCGACACGGGACGCGTAGAATGGTCGTGCGCACGGGCGGACGCCTGCGCTACGTGGTCAATGGTTGAAGGACGCGTTCTCCATTAGGAAGGTCTTCATGAAAGCGTTGATGTCGCCGTCAAGCACGGCCTGTGTGTCGGTCGTCTCGCAACCGGTGCGAAGATCCTTGACCAGTTTGTAGGGATGCAGTACATAGGAGCGGATCTGCGACCCCCACTCGATCTTCTTTTTCTGCCCCTCCAATTCCGCCTGCTTCTCCTGCCGTTTCTTGAGCTCCAGGTCGTAGAGATGGGATTTCAGGATGCGGAGGGCGTTCTGGCGGTTGTCCAGCTGGGAACGGGTCTCGGTGTTCTCCACCACGATGCCCGTGGGAATGTGGCGCACGCGCACGCCCGTCTCCACCTTGTTGACGTTCTGGCCGCCCGCACCGCTGGAGCGGTAGGTGTCCCACTCCAGGTCAGAGGGGTTGATTTCGATTTCAATGGTATCGTCAACCAACGGATAGACAAAGACCGACGAGAAGGTGGTCTGCCGCTTGCCCTGCGCGTTGAATGGCGAGATGCGCACCAGGCGGTGCACTCCATTCTCCGCCTTGAGGTAGCCGAAGGCGTACTCCCCTTCAAACTCCAGCGTGCAGGATTTGATGCCCGCCTCGTCGCCGTCCAGTACATCCGAGACGTGGACCTTGTAGCCGTTGCGCTCGCCCCAGCGGGTATACATGCGCATCAGCATGGCCGACCAGTCGTTGGCCTCCGTACCGCCGGCACCTGAATTGATCTTGAGAATGGCCCCCAGATTATCTCCCTCTGCACTGAGCATATTGCGGATTTCCAGATCGGAAATGGCGCTCTCCAACTTCACGGCAGCCGCATCGATATCGTCCGAGGCATCCTCGCCGAAGTCCATCAGCGTTTCAAGGTCCTCATACAGTGACGCCAGACGGTCACATCCTTCCACCCAGTAGCGCACCGCCGCCGTCTCCTTGAGATAGGCCTCCGCCGCCTTGGCATCGTTCCAGAAATCGGGAGCCGCAGCGTGCTCCGTCCGGTTTTTCAGTTCTTCCCGCTTCGCAGCGAGGTCAAAGACACCTCCCCAACGTCTCAATCCGCTGTTTATAGTCTTTAAGTTGTTCTGAGGTTATCATAGGTTCTTTTGATTTGTTCGTAGTCGTATCCCCGGCCCAGGCCGAAGCGCAGCAGTTTCCGGTAGCGGGTCGCCTCGTCGGGCTCGCTGTGCAGCGAGCGCAGTTTGTTCCGAAGCAAGGCGGCAAGGCGCGCATCGGCCGCCGGAGCATCAATTTCTGCAAGTGCAGCAGTGATGGTCTCCGCGGGAATCCCCTTCGCCTGCAAAGCTACTTTAATTTTGAGACTTCCCCAACCCTGCAGCGAACTTTTGTCGCGGGCAAAGGCGGTAGCGTAACGCAATTCGTCGATGTAGCGCTCCCTGCAAAGAGTCTCCACAATGCCTTCGGCATCTTCCGCCTCCAGCCGCGAAAGCTTGGCGAGAATCTCCTTTCGGCAATACTCGCGACGGCTGCAGAGCGCCATCATCCGGTCCAGGGCCTTTGCACGTTCCATCGTCAGAAGGAATAACCGAGGGCGGCGTAAACTTGCGGCATTCCGGTATAGTTGGACCAGCGCACACTGAATTCCAGCGGGCCCACCGAGGTTGCCCGCATATAACCGAGCTGGAGGCCCCAGACCGGGTTATTCGCGAGCGAAGCGCCGATGGTATCGCCCGAGAGGGCGAATACCGGTGTGAGGGTGATGTAGTTTGGCCCCGAGATGTTGTACCGTCCCTCGAGCGAAGCTACGGAGAGCCCCTTGGAGAATGGATGGGCAAAGCTGAAGCCGGCAAAGGGAATCTGCTGGTCCATATAGCGTCCGCGGAGTGAACCGCCCATCACGTTCATATAAATCATCGGGACCTGCTTGCCCAACAGGCTGCGGTGCCACAGGGAAGGAATCATCGTCACGCGGCCGATGGAAAGCGCGCCGGTGGCATGCAGGTCGAACGTGGCAAAGGAGTTGCCGTTCCGGCTGCCCAGATACTGATGGAAACCGCCGTCGGCCGCCCAGCCGCGGGTCGGAAAGTATTCGTCGTTGCGCGTATCGTTCCGTGCATTGACATAGAGGCCCGCAAAGAACTGGCGCTTTTTGGAGAGATCGTACGAAGCGAAGACGGGCAGCCCCTTGTCATCGAAGGAACGGTAGCCGAAATAGGTGCATTCCAGACCGCCCTCCATATAGATATTCCGGTAGTTCTGCGAAGCGAAGTTGGTGCGGAACCGATGGCTGGTATAGGCCAGGTTGTAATCCGAATAGTTGTTCAGCAGGTTGAGCCCCGAATAGCGGAACGCATACTCCACGTTCAGTTTGACGTGGGACGGGAATGCGTAGGAGTAGAGAATCGAGGCCTGCGGATTGACGGAGAGACGGCCGGTCAGCGAAAGCGACGAACCGGAGAGGGTGTTGCGGTTGATGGAGACATTCATCTGGATGGCAGAGACCTCCTCCGCATCCACCCGGAAACCGATACCGAACACCGAGTTGAGTTCCGCCTTGAAGAAGATATCCATGTCGTAGGGCTGCTCGTGCCCTTTGAGGGTATAGGTTACGGATTTGAAAAAGCCCGTGTCGTAGAAACGCTTGATGGCGGCGGTGATTTCCGCACCTGCAATGCGCGCCCCGGATTTGATGGGACAGTACCGGAAGAGAAAATCCTCCGCCTCCGGCGAGAGACCGTGAATCTGCACCGTGCCCAAACTTACGCTGTCGCGGTCCAGGTGGAGCGCCTTTTCATATTTGCGCCCGCGGAAATCGGGGCCCACGAGGTTCTCCGCACGATCCTGCGCACAGCGGTCCAGGTAGTCACGCAGCTTGCGGATGTCCGCAATCTTCAGCATCGCGGCATCGTATCCGTTCTGCACCAGCGTACGGATGCTTTCGTGATCGAAACTTAAGGTATTGTAACCTTTCGTGTCGGGATGGATGAAGATGTCCGTATTCACGATGGCGGCGCTGTCTTTCTTGTGGGTATACATGTCGTAGAGACTGGAGACCATGTCGCCGATGTTGTTGACCTCCGTGTCGGTGATGCCTTCGCTGGAGCCGAACTTGACGCCGATCACCACGTCGGCCCCCATCTCACGGGCGATATCCACCGGATAGTTGTTCAGGGCACCGCCGTCCACCAGCACCCGGCCGTCCTTGCGCAACGGCGCGAAATAGCCCGGGATGGACATCGAGGAGCGGAGGGCATCCACGAAGGATCCGCTGCGCCAGACGACCTCCTCGTGCTTGACCAGATCCACCGCCACACAGGCGAAAGGAATCGGCATCTTGTCGAAGTCCAGCGAATCCAGATAACCGACGGCCAGCGAGGTGAAAAGGTTGTAGATGTTCTGCCCGTCAACCAACGCCATGGGGATGTTGTTGAGCAGCGACCGGGTCGGAGCCTCTTTCACCGGTACCGGACCGATCAGTGAATCCAGCAGCGCGGCACCTTTTTTCTGCTGCAGGGCGTACGGGTCGATGGCGAAGGGAACCTTCAGGACATAGAGGCTGTTGTAGACTTTGTCCTCGAACTGCACGCTCTCGCGGGCCGATTTGTCACTCATGATTACGTCCCAGTCCTGCGTGGAGATCAGCGAATCAATCTCACTGGCCGTGTAGCCGATGGCATACAGGCCGCCGATGATGGAACCCATACTGGTCCCGACCACCATGTCGATCGGGATATTGTTCTCCTCCAATACTTTCAGTACACCGATATGGGCCGCTCCCTTGGCCCCGCCACCCGCCAGTACCAGACCGACCTTGGGGCGTGCGGGCTGCTCCTGTGCACGGGCGGAGAATCCCCCGGAGAGCAGGACGAGCGCTACCAGACTTCCCATGGCAATCCGTTTCATTTTTTCAGTCCTTTTCCGGCCAGCAGGCCGCAAGCCGCCATCACGTCTTCACCCCGGGAGGCGCGAAGCGTGGTGGTGATGCCGCCCGCATTCAGACGCGCCTTGAAAGCCTCGATGGATGCCATCCCCGCCGGTTGCAGCGGATAATCCGGAATGGCATGGAACCGGATGAGGTTGATGCGGCACTCCAATCCGCGCAGCAGGCGGATGAGGGCGTCGGCATGGCGAGGCGTATCGTTGTGGCCGGCAAAAAC
>JAFSWO010000108.1 GCA_017450165.1 Bacteroidales bacterium
AGGCATCGCTCCGCCGGCAGGTGGCGGCCATCAACCGCCTTACCGCGCAGGGCATGTACTTCTTTGATTATGGCAACGCCTTCCTGCTGGAGAGCTCGCGCGCCGGTGCGGACATTCTGCTGCCCGACGGCCGATTCCGCTATCCATCTTACGTACAGGATATTATGGGCCCGTTCTACTTCGATTACGGGTTCGGTCCGTTCCGCTGGGTCTGCATGAGCCAGAACCCGGACGACCTGGCCAAGACCGACGCGCTGACCGTCAAGGTGCTGCGCGAGCTGGCCGCCGACGCGCCGGATTCCATCCGCGGACAGATGCTGGACAACGTGCGCTGGATCGAAGAGGCCGGCCGCAACCACCTTGTGGTGGGATCGCAGGCCCGCATCCTCTACGCTGACTGCCAGGGCCGTACCCAGATTGCACTGGCCTTCAACGAAGCCATCCGCAAGGGAGAAATCACCGCCCCCATCGTGCTGGGCCGCGACCACCACGACGTCTCGGGCACCGACTCGCCCTTCCGTGAGACCTCGAACATCTACGACGGTTCGCAGTTCACGGCCGACATGGCCATCCAGAACGTCATCGGCGACGCTTTCCGCGGAGCAACGTGGGTATCCATCCACAATGGCGGCGGCGTAGGCTGGGGCGAAGTGATCAACGGCGGCTTCGGAATGGTGATTGACGGCAGCGAGGATGCTGACCGCCATATCCGCGAAATGCTCTTCTGGGACGTCAACAACGGCATCACCCGCCGCAGCTGGGCCCGCAACGAGGGTTCCATCGAGGCCATCCGCCGCGAGATGGAGCGCACCCCGGGGCTGCGCGTCACCCTCCCGAATATAGCCGACGAAAACCTGATTAGAAACGTTTTAAAGAAATAATATGCACGAAATATCCCACGCGCATCTCTCGTTGGAGAGAGTGCAGGAAATCATAGAAAAAGGCGAGACGCTCTCGCTGTCAAAAGAGGCAGTGGCCGCCATTGAAAAGTGCCGCAAATATCTGGACTCCAAGATGGAAGACATCGGTCGGCCGGTCTATGGCATCACCACCGGATTCGGTTCGCTCTACAACGTGACCATCCCCAAGGAGGACCTTTCGCAGCTGCAGCACAACCTGGTGATGTCGCACGCGTGCGGCATGGGCGAAGAGGTTCGCCCCGCCATCGTGAAGTTGATGCTGCTGCTCAAGGCGCAGAGCCTCTCCTACGGCCATTCTGGCGCGCAACTCATTACGGTTCAGCGAATTATTGACATGTTCAACAACGACATCCTGCCGGTGGTTTACCAGCAGGGATCGCTCGGTGCATCGGGCGACCTGGCCCCGCTGGCCCACCTGAGCCTGCCGCTGATCGGACTGGGGAGCGTGCGCTACAAGGGCGCCGTCCGTCCGTCGGCCGAGGTGTGGAAAGAGATGGGGTGGGAGCCGATCCGCCTGCAATCCAAGGAGGGCCTCGCGCTGCTTAACGGCACGCAGTTCATGAGCGCGCACGCCATCTGGTCGCTGATCCAGGCGCGCCGTCTCTCCAAATGGGCCGACGTGATCGGTGCCATGTCGCTGGACGCTTACGACGGCCGCATCGAGCCCTTCTATCCGCAGAGCCACCGGATTCGTCCGCACGTGGGCCAAATGGCTACGGCTGAGCGGTTTTTGAAGATTCTGGAGGGCAGCGAGCTGATCTGCCGTCCCAAGGAGCATGTGCAGGATCCCTATTCGTTCCGCTGCATCCCGCAGGTGCACGGGGCGGTCAAGGACAACCTCCATTACGTCAAGTCCGTCATTGAGAATGAGATCAATGGCGTCACCGATAACCCCAACGTCTTCCCGGATGAGGATATGGTCATCTCCGCCGGCAATTTCCACGGCGAGCCGATCGCCATCCCGATGGACTCGATGGCCATCGCACTTTCCGAACTGGCCAGCATCTCGGAGCGCCGCACCTACCTGTTGATCCACGGTTACCGCGACCTGCCTAAGTATCTGGTTGCCAAGCCGGGGCTCGACAGCGGATTCATGATTCCGCAGTACACGGCCGCCGCCATCGTGAGCCAGAACAAGGGGCTCTGCTGGCCCGCTTCCTGCGACTCGATCCCTTCGTCCAACGGTCAGGAAGACCACGTGAGCATGGGTTCCAACTCCGCCACCAAGCTGGTGCGGATCGTGGATAACGTGGAGACGGTGCTCGCCATCGAACTGATGAACGCCGCCCAGGCGCTGGAGTTCCGCCGTCCGGCCAAGAGCTCCCCGTTGCTGGAACAACTGCTCGCTGATTATCGAAAGGAAGTCCCTTTCGTTCAGAAAGATACCTATCTGCATCCACTGATTGTCAAGACGGCAGAATTTATTCGTAAAAAAGAGTATGTCTAAACGACTGTTCAAGAATATCGGCACCCTCGCCGGCATCCTACCGGAAGGCATCCTGCGTAAGCAGGGGGCTGAGATGGACCACGTCGGCACGCTGGAGAACGCCTGGCTGCTGACCGAAGAGGGGCGGATCGCCGACTTCGGCCAGGGTCCTGCCCCTGCGGCTGACGAGACCATTGATTGCGTCGGCGGTCTGCTGATACCTGCTTTCTGTGACAGTCATACCCATATCGTTTATGCGGGCAGCCGCGAAGGCGAGTTCCTGGACAAGATCAACGGTCTCTCCTACGAGGAGATCGCAGCCCGTGGCGGCGGCATTCTCAACTCCGCCGATCGTCTCCATCAAACTTCTGAGGATGAACTCTTTGCGCAAGCGATGGAGCGCGTCGCAGAGATGACCGCCAAGGGCACCGGCGCTATCGAGATCAAGAGCGGCTACGGCCTCAACCCAGAGGATGAGCTGAAAATGCTGCGCGTGATTGAGCGCATCCGGAAAGCCTCCCCCGCCCTCATCAAATCCACCTTCCTCGGCGCCCATGCCGTGGGCCGCGGCTACACCCACGAATCTTACGTGCAGGAGGTCTGCCGGATGATGCCGCAGGCTGCGCAATACGCTGACTACGTGGATGTTTTCTGCGACGAAGGGTTCTTCACCGCAGCCGACACCGCCCGCATTCTCGAGGCCGGAAAGGCCGCCGGACTTCGGCCCAAGATTCACGCCAACGAACTGGCGGAGAGCGGCGGCGTACAGGTCGGCGTGCAGTACAACGCCCTCTCGGTGGACCACCTGGAACGCACCGGCGCGGCCGAGATCGAAGCGCTGCGCGGCACCGGGACCATGCCCACCATGCTGCCGGGTTCCTCCTTCTTCCTGGGCATTCCCTACGGCCGGGCCAAAGAATTCATAGCCAGCGGACTGGGGGTAGCGCTGGCGTCGGACTACAACCCCGGCTCCTCCCCCTCCGGCGACATGCGGTTCGTCTGGTCGCTCGCCTGCATCCGCATGCGCCTCACCCCGGCCCAGGCCTTCAACGCCGTCACCCTGAACAGCGCCTATGCCATGGGCCTCAGCGCGGAGACCGGCTCCATCACCCGCGGCAAACGGGCCAATCTGATTCTCACCCATCCGGGTTGGAACCTAACCAAGATACCCTACCTTCACCATACCCCCTTCATCCGCCAGGTTTTCCTGCAGGGCGAAGCAATTTAACAAAATGACTATGAGAGGTTTCCTGAAATTCCTAATCCTTTTGGCCGCACCGCTGACCGTCTCCTGCCTGAGCGTGGACCGCGACAGTGAAAAGGCCCCCGGCGAGAAGCGGCTCGGCTTTGATATCAGCGTGACGCGTGATGACGCACCCGTCGCAAGCGAGCGCATCGCTACGCGCGGAGGAATGGTGGATGCGGAGGATTTTATCGCCACGATGGACAAGAGCCGCCCCTTCGGCCTGGTCGGCGTCGAGAAGGGAACCGGCACGGTGCTGCTGGACAACGCGGCCGTACACCATACGAACGGCGGCTACTCGATGAACTACAACCCGGAGAGCTGGGCCATCCCCTCCCCCGTGGTTTTCAGTGCTTATTACCCTCATATTGAGGGAGTCGCATACGGTGAGGGCAACACTACTTACTCGCTCACCTTCGGGGTAAACGAGACCGATGCCGGCCCGCTCGTTTCCAAGACGGTGGAGCGCTACATCTCCCAGATCAACATGCTTCCGCTCGAGTTTCGCCACATTACCAACGATATCGGCTACAAGATCTGCGACGTAACCCCCGTCAAGGAGTTGCAGGGGCTGATTCACCTGCGCTCGCTCAAGGCCTACAACGTGGCTTCCGCCGGCGTCTATGTGAACGACCTGCTGAAGGGCGTAGGCCGCTGGTCCTTCAGCGGCTACTATCGCACCGTGACCGTCTTCGACGGCGATGCGCTGCTGGGCGTAGGTTCTGAGAATGAACGCTTTGTGGGCCCCACCACGCTGGTTGACCGCATGGCGGACAGCCGCCGCTACTATGCCGTTCCGGACGAACTTGTTCCCGGCAAACAGTACGTGGAGGTGACCTTTGACGTGGATGGCTTTACTTACCACGGCGAGCACTACGGCGGGCTCAAGGACCAGGTTCGCAGATATATGCTGTACGGACTGCTGGAGGAGAACCTCTGCGTTCCCGGCAAACAATACACCTTCCATATCGGCGTGGATCTCTCCACGGTCTATCGCGCCATCAAGTTCTCCGCGACGATTTCCGACTGGGAAACAACCATTTACGAAAACAACGACGACTTTTAAACCCGCACATTTATGGCCAAAAGAATTGCTATTACCCTCCTGCTGTCGCTGACGCTCCCCATCCTGTGCGCAGGCACCGAGAGCAACCCGTTCGACATTGACGACGAGTGCTACGCCTGCTATTCGGAGGCGGAACTGCTTGTAGGCAAGCCGGGCTTCCGCGATGCCAACGAGAAACTGCTTCACAAGGCGCTGGAAAAGGAGGATACCAAAGCCCAGACGCTCTATTACGTGGAGCGGCTGAAGAACCAGATCCGCGAACTGCGCAGCAAGCAGAAAGGCATCGAAGCGGACGACATTGACCCGCAGGACGATACGCTGGCGGTCCGCATGATGTCCGAGCTCCAGAGCATCGCACGCAAATTCGGCTATCCTCAGTATTATTATTACGCCTTCGACCTGGTCCAGAACTATTTCTACAACTCCCACCGCTTCGTCAAGGTGGCGGAGCTGATCCAGGAGATGCAGCGCGTGGCACAGGAGAACAACGAGCCTTACGGAATCTGGATGTGCTACCGCTACCTGGCCAGCATGTATGTGGCTCAGAATGACTTCCTCTCAGCCAAACAGTATATTGAGATGGCCATCGATCTCTACAACACCACTTCCGACCCCACCATCCTGCGGCAGTCGGCCACCCGGCTCTATTGCGACCTGGCGGACTCCTACCCGATTGGTTCGGATTCGGTGCGCATCAACATCGAAAAAGCCAAGGAGCATCGCAAACAACACCTGGATACCCTCCGCTGCACCTATCTGGAAGCCAAACTTTCCGCGCTGAACAAGGACGTGGCGGGCTATAAGATCCGCCGCGATTACTGCATAAACGACAAGTATTTGAATCAGGTGAGTTCCACCGCACGCCAGCTCTTCAAGAATATCGACGCCATTGTCTTTGCCGCCCCCGGCACGCAGCCGCAGACTGATGTCAGCGGCATGACCCGCCACCTGCGGGAGGTCAAATATATCGCCAACATTGCGGAAAACTATGGATTCGAGACACTTGCCTTTGATCTCGAGAAGCGGTTGGCTACCTATTACGAGGGGGAGATTTCCAAATCGAACCGCATCAAGTTGGCTGAACTCGACGCCACGCTGGGCAACCGCGAACTGTCGGACAAAGTGGCGCACGAATCGCTCCGCGCGCAGCGGGCCAGCCGGACCGTGCTGATTCTCATCCTGATCTCCATGTTCGGCGGTCTGGCCTTCTCCTTCTTCCACATCCGCCGGCTCAAACGGGCCAACGAGAAGGTGCGCCTGGCCAACGAGGCCAAGACCCGCTTCGTGCAGAATATGAGCCACGAGGTTCGCACGCCGCTGAATGCCATCGTAGGCTTCTCGCAGCTGCTTTCGCTGCCTGACGGATCGTTCACCGAGGAGGAGAAAAACGATTTTGCCAACCACATCGTGAACAATTCCAAGATGCTGACGATGCTGCTCGACGATATTCTCAACACCTCCGCAATGGATTCCGGCAGCTACCGCATCGTCTATGAGCCGAGCGAGTGCAAGTTCATGTGCGAAGCGGCCATTTCCAGTGTGGAGCACCGCCTGCAGCCGGGCGTGAAACTCAACTTCCTGCCGGAGAGCGAGGCCCCCTGTCCCGTCAATACCGACCCGCGCCGCGTGCAGCAGATCCTCATCAACCTGCTTACCAATGCCTGCAAGCATACCGCGAAGGGCAAGATCGACCTGACCTATTCCACCCGGGTGGAGCCCGGATTCATCCAGTTCTCGGTCACCGATACCGGAACCGGCGTCCCGGCCGACCAGGCGGAGGCCATCTTCCAGCGCTTCACCAAACTGAACGAATTCGTCCAGGGCACCGGCTTGGGACTGAGCATCTGCCGCGAAATCGCCGGCAAGATGGGCGGAAAGGTCTACCTGGACACCACCTACACCGAGGGTGGCGCCCGCTTCATCTTCAGCATTCCCACAGAACCGCCCGTACAAACCCCTGAAACCAAATAACAACGCAATATGATTCCTCTTTACGCACAAGAGCGTGACTATTCCCAGTACAACGTACTGGCAGTCGATGACATTCCCATCAACCTTCTGCTCGTGCAGAAAATGCTGGCCCGCTACAACTTCACCCTCCGCACCGCCGTCAATGGACAGCAGGCGCTGGACGAGGTGGCCAAGCAGAAACCCGACCTGATCCTGCTGGATCTGATGATGCCGGAGATTGACGGATTCGAAGTGATCCGCCGCCTCAAGGAAAACCCCGAGACGGCCGATATCAACATCGTGATCCTCAGCGCACTGAACTCCAACGAAGATATCGTCAAGGGATTCAGTCTGGGTGCCAACGACTTCATCATGAAGCCCATCATCATGGAGCGGCTGCTGACCTGCGTCACCACTCAATTTCAGCTGATCGAGGCCAAAAACAAATAGACGGAGATGCGTCGCACGCTACGCTGTCTGTTCGGGGCATTGTTGCTCCTGACCGCGGTACCATGGGGTGCCGGGGCTCAGATTGTCAACCGGCTGAAGGTGGATGCCCCCACCTTCGAGCGGTACGCCTATGGCCGGATGCAGCGCTTCAACCCAGCCAACCTGCCGCTGGCCGATTCGCTCTATACACTGGGCGTGGAGCGTGCGGACATGCGCTACAAATGCCTCGGTCTGGCCCTCGAGTTCCCGGTCCGCTTTGCGCTCGGTGAATATGAGCGGATGGACGAGGCTGTCTCCGAGATCAAAACACTGCTCGACGACCGGCGCGAATACCGCTCTTTCTATTACGCGGCGCGCCACGAGTATTGCGAATACCTGCTGCAGGCCGACCGTATGTCCGACGCCATGCTGGAGGCCCGCTCCATGGAGCGACTCGCTTCGGAAGAGAGCCATCCCGGCGGCCGCATGTATGCCTATCGCATCGTGGGCCTGATCCAGAGCTACCGTGACAACTCCTACCTGGCCATCCGCAACTTCGAGAAGGCCGCCCGCTACTGCAAAGAAGCGCGTGCCGAGCAGGAGCTGCCGAGCCTGCAAATCCTTATGGCCCAGGAGTATATCCGGTTGCGAGAGTTTGAGAAGGCGGAAGAGCACTGCCAGCGGGCGGAGGAGTACCAGGATTTCTTCCCCTCCATTCGCATCAAGGCCCTCATGACGCGCGCCTGCCTCTACAATGCCGAGCAGGACTGGAACGCCTTCTATCAGTGTTATGACGCGCTGCTGGCCAATCCGCTCTACCGGATGCAGACCGATGAGGATGCACGCCACGGCATCGATATCTTCTACCTCCTCTCTCACAAGCGGTTCAACGAGGCTTTGGCCAAGGCCGATTCGCTGGGCACCGCCCGCGACCGGTACGACACCCGCCAGGGCATCTATGCCGCACAGGGGCTCTACCATCCTGCCTACGACGAGCTGAAACGGCTCGTGGCCGAGAAGGACTCCATCTACATCAAGGTGCAGAACGAGGACCTGGCCATCCTGGATGCCGAAATGAACAACGCGCAGCTGCGTCAGGAGGCCGAACGGCTCCGCCACCGCCATCAGTACACCATCCTGCTGGGCTTTATCGTGATGTTCGCCATCGCCTTCTTCGCCATTCTGCTGGGACAGTGGCGCCTGCGTCAGAATCTGGAGGAGATGAAGCAGAAAAACATCCAGATGCTCAGCGCCCGCCGCGCTTATCGCCGCGCACTGGAATACAAGGAGAATGAGAACTCCATCAAAGTCAAGATCTTACAAAACCGAAAGTCAACCAGGCTATGAAAAATAAATCTCTCTTCAAGTACTACAAGAACGAACTGTTGGCCTTCGGGCTTTTCCTGGTCGGAGCCGCACTCTCCATGCTGGGACTGATCCGCACGGTTCCCCTCATCGCAGGCATCGCGGGCGTGGTGATTCTCTCCACCGGCCTCTTCTATTTCTGCCTCCGCTACACCTCGGAAACCACCTACAAGGATTTCTACAAGGAGAATTACGAGATCGAGCACGAGACCATCGAGGATGACATTCGCCAGTCCATGGCCTATCACCGTTACCAGGAAGCCGTCATCAACCGCTACGAGAGCGCCTGCCGCGACCTGGGCATCACCGAGGAGCAGAAGAACTGGCTCCTCCAGCTTCTCACCGACGAGAAAGACCGCGTAGACGAAGAACTCAAGGCCGAAGGCGGCGGGCATATTTAACTGGGGCATGCCCCAGACCCCCCGCTCCCGGCCTATAAGTCCTCGGGTCAAGCCCGGACTGCCATTTTGGCGCACGCGCACGAATGGCAAACTATTTGTCATACTTTAGCGCGACAAGGGAAAAGAATGCCCTGACAACAGACTATGAAAAAGAATAAACATAACGAGAAAGAACAGGCAGCGGCCCAGGAGCCGGAGGTGAAAGTCGAGCAGGAAGTGAAGGCTGAGCCGGAGCAGAAGGCTGAATCCGAGACGGAAAAGCTCCAGAAAGAACTGGCAGAGACGAATGACAAATATCTGCGGCTGATGGCAGAATTTGACAATTATCGTCGCCGGACGGCACGCGAGCGGCTCGAGCTGATCGAGACGGCCGGCGAGGATGTGCTGAAGGGCTTCCTGCCGGTGATGGACGACTGCGAGCGCGCCTTGGAAACCCTGCGCCAGTCGGAGGCCTCCGAGGCCGCGATCGAGGGGACGGAAATCATCCTCAACAAACTCACGAACTACCTCAAATCCAAAGGCGTAGAGCAGATCGAAGCCAAAGGAAAACCCTTCAATACGGACGAGCACGAAGCCATCGCCCAGTTCCCCGCCCCCACTCCGGAGCAGAAGAATACGGTGATTGACGTCACGCAGAACGGTTACCTGCTGCACGGCAAGGTCATCCGCTATGCCAAGGTGGTGGTAGGCATTTAATTCGAGGAGAAGCAGTTATGGCAGAGAAAAGAGATTACTACGAAGTGCTTGGTGTGGATCGCAACGCCTCGGCGGAAGAGATTAAGAAGGCTTACCGCAAGAAGGCCATCCAATACCACCCGGACAAGAATCCCGGCGACAAGGAGGCCGAGGAGAAGTTCAAGGAGGCGGCCGAAGCCTATGACGTGCTGAGCGATCCGAACAAGAAAGCCCGCTACGACCAGTTCGGCCATGCCGGTATGGAGGGCCAGGGCGGCTTCAGCGGCGGCGGATTCTCCATGGAGGATATCTTCTCGCACTTCGGCGATATATTCGGCAGCGCATTTGGCGGTAGCGGTTTCGGCGGATTCAGCGGTTTCGGCGGATTTGGCGGCGGCGGCCGTCAGCGGGTACAGCGCGGCAGCGATATCCGCATCCGCGTGAAACTCAGCCTCTCTGAGGTCGTTCACGGCGTAGAGAAGAAGGTCCGCATCAACAAGACGGTGGCCTGCCCGGAATGCGGTGGCAAGGGCGCCGCTTCCAGCGCGGACATCAAGACCTGCGACCGCTGCCACGGTACCGGCACGGTCACGCGCGTCCAACAGACCATTCTCGGCCAGATGCAGACCAGTTCCCCCTGCCCCGACTGCGGCGGAACCGGCAAGAAGATCACCAAACCCTGCCCGCACTGCAACGGATCGGGCCTAATCAAGAAATCGGAAGAGATCTCCTTCAAGATTCCGGCCGGCGTGGCCGACGGCATGCAGCTCACGGTTCAGGGCAAAGGCAACGCAGCCCCGAACGGCGGCATCAACGGCGACCTGCTGGTGGTCATCGAAGAGGAGAACAACACCGAACTTGTTCGCGAGGGTAACGATCTGATTTACACGCTCTACCTCTCTATTCCGGACGCCGTGCTCGGCTGCTCGGCAGAGGTTCCCGGCGTGGATGGCCGCCTCAAGGTAAAGATCGAACCGGGCACCCAACCCGGCAAGATTCTGCGCCTGCGCGGTAAGGGTGTACCCGACGTGAACGGCTACGGCAGCGGCGACATGCTTATTTATATACAGGTGTGGATGCCCAAGAAACTCTCCCGCAACGAGAAGGAATTGCTTGAATCCCTGCGCGAAAGTGAATCGTTCAAACCCGAACCGGAACGCGAGGAGAAGAATTTCTTTGACAGATTCCGAAAAATGTTCGGATAATTTTTGTAGTACAGAATTTTTTTCTACCTTTGCCGTCCCAAAAAATTAGCAACCTCTAGCGTCACCGGAAATCCGCCGCACATGTTGCCCTAAAGAAAGAAGACAATGGATTTGATGAAAATTGCACAGGAAGCTTGTGCACAGGAAACCAAAAGCTTCCCTGAATTCAAGGCAGGTGACACCATCACGGTGACCTACAAGATCAAGGAAGAGAATAAGGAGCGTCTCCAGAAGTTCCGCGGTATCGTTATTCAGAAACGCGGTTTCGGCGCTACCAAGACTTTCACCGTCCGCAAGATTTCCAACGGTATCGGCGTTGAGAGGATTTTCCCCATCTCCTCCCCGTTTATCGACAGCATCGAAGTCAACAAGGTCGGTAAGGTCCGCAGAGCACGCATCTTCTACCTCCGTGACCTCACGG
>JAFSWO010000109.1 GCA_017450165.1 Bacteroidales bacterium
CACCGACGATGAGCGGCTTGTTCTCAACATCGTAGAAGGCGCTCTTCACGTCGAGGTAGAGAGGCTCGCCCTCGGCACCGGGCTCCTTCGTGCGGTCGAGCACGGCGATGCGCTTCACCGTCATTGGAATGGCGGCGAGCAGGTGCTTCACCGAGAACGGACGATAGAGGTGAACGGCCACCATACCGACCTTCTTGCCCTGTGCCGTCAGGTGGTCGATGGCTTCGCGGGCAGCTTCCGTGGCCGACCCCATCAGAATGATGATGTTTTCAGCATCCTTCGCGCCGTAGTAGTCGAACGGCAGATAGCGGCGGCCGGTGATTTCACCCACCTCGCCCATGTAGCGGGCGACGATATCCGGAACAGCGTCGTAGTACGGGTTGCAAGCTTCGCGAGCCTGGAAATAGACATCCGGGTTCTGGTTGGTACCGCGGGTGACGGGCTTATCCGGATTAAGAGCGCGGGCACGGAAAGCGGCCAGCGCCTTGTCGCTCACGAGCGGGCGGAGATCCTCAGCCTCGAGGAGCTCGATCTTCTGGATTTCGTGCGAGGTGCGGAAACCGTCGAAGAAGTGAACGAACGGGATGCTCGACTTGATTGCCGAGAGGTGTGCCACTGCACCGAGGTCCATGGCCTCCTGCACGCTTGCGGAAGCGAGCAGGGCGAAACCGGTCTGGCGGACGCTCATCACATCCTGGTGGTCACCGAAGATGGAGAGGGCGTGTGCAGCCAGCGTGCGGGCCGATACGTGGAAGACAGCCGGAAGCAATTCGCCGGCGATCTTGTACATGTTCGGAATCATCAGCAGCAGGCCCTGCGAAGCCGTGAAGGTGGTCGTGAGGCTGCCGGCCTGGAGCGAACCGTGAACGGCGCCTGCGGCACCGCCCTCGCTCTGCATTTCGGTCACCTTGACCGTCTCGCCGAACATGTTCTTCTTGCCGAATGCCGCCCATTCGTCGACATACTCGGCCATCGTAGAAGAAGGGGTAATAGGATAGATAGCCGCATGCTCACTGAACAGGTACGCAGCGTGAGCTGCGGCATAATTGCCATCACAAGTGATGAACTTCTTTTCTTTTGCCATTGTATGATTATATCTAAACTGTTGTAAAACAAATAAATGCGCCAAAAAGGCACTTCTTTACCGACAACAAATATAGATATAATTTTTGGGCAAAAGAATTTTTAAAGAGACTATTTGAAGGACTAGTTGATACCGGCCACGGAAACCTCCGGACAAGTCTTGGCAACAAGGTTTTGCAGCACTGTTCCCGGACCGATTTCCAGGAAGGAATCTGCACCACCTGCCACCATGTTGCGGACCGTCTGGGTCCATCTCACGGGAGAGGTAAGCTGCATCAGCAGATTGTCCTTGATCTCCGAAGGATCTTCATGTGGACGGGCATCCACATTCTGGTAAATCGGGCAGCGGGCGCGGGAGAAATTGACCTGCTCGATAGCCTGACCCAGCTGCAGGCGCGCCGGCTCCATCAGCGGCGAGTGGAACGCACCGCCCACCTGCAGCGGAAGGGCGCGTTTCACGCCGAGTTCCTTCAGCGCGGCGCATGCTTCGTTGACGGATTCGACTTCTCCTGAAATCACGATCTGGGCATCGCTGTTGTAGTTGGCCGGAACCACCACACCGCGGCTCTGGGTGCAGACCTGCTCCACCATCTCGGGGGTCATGGTGCCTCCCATGATGGCAGCCATCGTGCCGGGCACCATCTCGCACGCCATCTGCATGGCCTGGGCACGGACCGACACCAGATGCAGGGCATCCTCGAAAGAGAGTACGCCGCAGGCCACCAGTGCCGAGAACTCACCCAGCGAATGGCCGGCCACCATGTCCGGATCGGGAATATCGCTGCAGAGCGCGGCAATCACGGAATGGAGGAAGACGGCCGGCTGGGTCACCTTGGTGGCCTTCAGCTGCTCGGCATCTCCTTCGAACATAATGTCGGTTATCTTGAAACCGAGGATCTCATCAGCCTTGTCGAAAAGGGCCTTCGCCTTCTTGTCAGACTGATACAGTTCGCGTCCCATTCCAGGGTATTGGGAGCCTTGTCCCGGGAAAACGTATGCATTCATAGCGAGTAATCAATTATTTCTTATGCAAGATAAGAAAATAAGTTTTATCATCCAAAATTACTTTATCTTTGCATCCTCAACCGCGCCCGTAGTTTAATGGATAGAATTGAGGATTCCGGTTCCTTAGGTTGGGGTTCGATTCCCCACGGGCGTACCACTTTTTTCGTTAACGATTAATCTCCTATACTTTTATGAGTCGAGAAATTAAATTCTCTCTGGTTTACCGCGACATGTGGCAGTCCTCCGGCAAATACACCGCCCGGATCGACCAACTGGAAGAAATCGCCCCGGTTATCGTGAAGATGGGCTGTTTTGACCGCGTGGAAACCAACGGCGGAGCCTTTGAACAGGTTCAGCTCCTCTACGGACAGAACCCCAACAAGGCCGTCCGCGCCTGGACCGCTCCCCTGCACAAGGCCGGCATCCAGACCCACATGCTTGAAAGAGCCCTCAACGGCCTGCGCATGAACCCGGTTCCGGAGGATGTCCGCTACCTGATGTACAAAGTCAAGAAGGCGCAGGGCGTGGATATCGCCCGCTCTTTCTGCGGCCTCAACGACCACCGCAACCTCAAGGCATCCGTGCTGGGCGCCAAGGAGGCCGGCATGATCTCCCAGGCTGCGCTGAGCATCACCCACTCCCCGGTCCACACGGTGGAGTATTATATGGACGTCGTAGACCACCTCGTGGAATACGGTTGCGATGAGATCTGCCTCAAGGATATGGCCGGTGTCGGACGCCCCGCCACCCTGGGCCGCCTGGTCAAGAGCATCCAGGACAAATACCCTCACATCAAGGTCCAGTACCACGGCCCCACCGGCCCCGGTTTCTCGATGGCCTCGATGTTGGAGGTGGCCCGCGCAGGCGCCGACTACGTGGACGCCGCCATCGAGCCGCTTTCCTGGGGAAAGATCCATCCGGATGTCATCTCTCTGCAGGCCATGTTCAAGGATGCCGGTTTCCTCGTAAAGGATATCGACATGGACGCCTACATGGAGGCCCGTTCCCTTACTCAGAAGTTCATGGACGACTTCCTCGGTTACTTCATCGAACCGACCAACAAGATCTGTTCGTCACTGCTCGTGGGCTGCGGCCTGCCGGGCGGCATGATGGGCTCCATGATGGCCGACCTCAAGGGTTTCATGGGCGCCATCAACATGTCGCAGCGCAACCAGGGAAAACCTGAACTGACGCTGGACCAGATGACCGTCAAACTCTTCCAGGAAGTTGAATACGTGTGGCCGCGCCTGGGTTATCCGCCGCTCGTTACCCCGTTCAGCCAGTATGTGAAGAACACCGCGTTGATGAACCTCATGCACACCCTCAAGGGCGAACCGCGCTGGAGCACGATCGACCCGGATACGATGAACATGATCATCGGCAAGACCGGCAAACTCCCTGGCCCGCTCGCTCCGGAAATCGTGGAGATCGTCAAGGCCAAGGGGCTCGAGTTCTACACCGGCAACCCGCAGGATGCATTCCCCAACGAGCTTCCGAAGTTCGAAAAGATGATGGAAGAGGAAGGCTGGGACCGCGGAGAGGACGACGAAGAACTCTTCGAACTGGCTATGCACGAGCGTCAGTACCGCGACTACAAGAGCGGAATCGCCGAGAAGCGTTTCAACGACGCGCTGGAGGATGCCCGCGCGAAGGCAGGTGCGCCCAAGATTGTCACCCGCCCGGTGGTCGAGGTGCCCGCTTTCGACGTGGAGAAGGTACTCGAGCAGCATCCTGCTGCCAAGCCCATCCAGTCCACCGCGGAAGGCCAGCTCATCTGGACGGTGGATCCCGCGCAGGAGAGCGTTGCTCCCCAGATTGGCGAAAAGATTGCTGAAGGGCAGACCGTCTGCCACGTGCAGGCTTACTACGGCATCGAGCCCATCAAGGCCCTCGCTGCCGGCCGCCTGGTCTCCATCAACGCCAAGCACGGCGAGCGCGTGACCAAAGGTCAGATCCTCGGCTTTATCGAATAAGGTATCGTCGATGGCAAAAAAAGCGTGGCTCCTACGGGGTCACGCTTTTTTGCTGCATCTTCCAGGCGGCGCGTTCCGCGCGACGGGCGACGCGGCGGGCTTTGCGCGCCTCTCTCCGGAGCGCGCGGCGCTCTTTCCAGGTAAGTTTCTTGGCGGGCTTCACCTCCGTCTGGGCGGTGGACTTCACCTCTTTGGCCGGGTGGCTGTCCGGGTAGAGATCGATCTTCTCCGCGTCCGCCACTTTGAAGGTGTAGAGCGAATCCAACAGTGCCAGCGTGAGGGAATCGGTCGCTACAGCCAGTGAATCGATCTCCGCAGCATCGGCACGCGCCCATTCTGCGCGCAGTTCCCGGGTAGATTTCTCCAGGTTTTTCTCAATCTTCTGCCAGCGGCGCGCCTCGGCCCGGAGGGCCAGCTGCTCATAGACGCCGGTCATATAGCCTTTGAAATAGTCATCCGTCTCGTGGAAGACGGGCTTCTCCAAGCCGTCGAACATCTGACGCCAGGAGGTGGGGATGGGCATGAAGGTGACGTCGTAGCGCGATACGGGCCGCTCATCTCCCCTCCACTCAAACCCTTTGAACTTCTGCTTTTCGCTCTCGAGATCCGGGATGGGATAGGCGTCGCTTTTGATATCTTCCAGATAGAGCAGACGGGTGGCCGCCGCAACTTTGATCATAGCCGTAAGCGACTTGGATTCCTTGACATTGACATTGGTCAGGGCGCCGCCCTCCTCCATATAGAAGATGGCCGCCACATTGCCCAGGGCGTCGTAGCGGTAAAGTTCGTTGTTGCGAAAAAAGCCCATCATCTCCGTGCTCTTGATCTGGTTGAAGTGCTCGGCATCTTCCCGCGTGGTAATGCGGGCATCGGTAATCATGCTGCCGCGATAGACGCTGCCATCCTTGATGAAGAGGTGCATCCGCTCGCTGGTGAGCTGGTTCTTGACCTTGTTCCACATCACGGGACGGCCCAGCAGCATGGCGATGGAATCCAGCGTGGTGAAGGTCACGCTATCCGCCGCTGCTTGCAAATCCGTACGATACATCCGGACATTGCGGAATGCCCAGATGCAATTGACGGAGGAGGAGTCGGGTTCTTCCATCGGAGCCGGGATGACACTGCCGGAGTCCGGAGCCGCCTTGCGCTCCGGCCCATCCTCATTATCCGGCTGATCGTCGTCCGTCGGAGGGGTCTCTTCAACGGTCGAGCGAGAGGGTTTTGGAGGTCGGGTCGGCTTACCATCCAAGGTCGGCGTCGACGGGGTGGTAGCCGTGGAATCGCTCTTCAGCGGCGGCAGCTTGCCCGCAGCGCGCATGGCATCCTCGATCTTCTGCTGGCGTTCGGCGGCCTGCTTGGCACGGAACTCGGCCAGCGCATCAAAGAGAGCATCCTCACGTCGCTTTTTGGCCGCCTCTATCTCCTCTTCCGAGAATTCATAACGCGGGACGGCGCGGAAGATCATCGTGTCCGAAGCGATAAAGAGCGTATCGATCTCGTGGTTCTCGTTCTCCCCGTAATAGGCCACCGCCGGCTCTTCCAGCACGTAACACTTGGCGGAATCGGGCAGGTAGCGCAGCCGGTTTCCGTAGATGGACGTGCTGTGCTCCGGGTCGAGCACCCGCACCTGGCGAACCAGCTCCACCTCATGGGTCGGCCCATGTCGGTATCCTTCCGCGCACCATACCTCATAATTTTCATCCATCGCATAGACATTGTCCTGATAACAGAGCGTGCTGTCCTTGCGGGTATACCAGCCTCCATCTGCCCGGATGAAGGTCTCATCCAGCCAGGTATGGGTCTCCGTGCCGAAGCAGGCCTTCTCCTCGCTGGAGTTGTAGGTCAGCCGTTCGGTACGCATCAGAATGGAGTCCATGAAGAGTTTGACATTCTCTTCAAATGTAAAAACCTTGGTGCGGGAATCGTAGGTGCCGTGAAGGCCTTCGATGACATTGCCCTCCTTGGACTTCATGGCGCCGCCTTCATGGAAGAAGGCCAGGCTGTCCTTGGTATTGTATTCCAATTGGCGGGTGCGGAGGCGGTTGCCGTCCTTGTCGAGCAACTCCACCACAGAACCCTTGAACTGGGCCAGGCTTTCCGGAATCAGGTAGGTCAGTTCATCGCTGGTGAGCATCGTCTCGTCCTGCATCAGGCGGACGTTGCCGTAAGCCTCGATTACCTCGGCATCCACGTTCCAGGAGGCGGAATCGCAGAGCAGATAGGTGTCGTTGTGCAGAAAGCGGGCGTCCCCCTGAACGCGACGGTAATTCACGCCGTTTTCAGTGATCTGCCAGGCTTTTTCCGCGCTGATCAGGCGGACGATCGAATCCTCCGGCGGTGTAGCGGCCTGCGGCTGTTGCTTGCGCGGCTGCGCGAAGGCCGGCCCGGTAAGGAGGGCCGCCAGCAACAGGGTGGCGATACACTTGGGAGTGGTCATGGCGGATTAGCGGACCCAGCCTTCGTACTTGAAGTCACAGCCCCGGAACATCGGGTCTATGAAGATATGGGTCACCTTCTGCTTGGTCTTGATGAAGTTGTCAATGGCCTCTTCCGCCTGCTTGTTGTTCACCGTCTCCAACAACTGATTGTAGTCGGTTTCCAGCGTGGCGGTATGGGAAGGAATGATCTTTTCCAGATAGATGATCTTGTAGACCGTATTGCCGTTGCGGCCTTCGTTGTCCAGCGACTCGAACGGTTCGGAAACATCACCTTCCTTCATATTGCGGATGACCGCGTAATCGTTCGGTTTAAGCTGGTCCTTCTCGAAATAGGAGGAGCCGCTGTACGGGTCGGCCAGCAAGCCGCCGGAAACGCTCGTGGCGCGATCCTGGGAGAACTTGCGGGCGGCATCCTGGAAAGAGACGGAATCCTTGACGATCAGCGTGCGGATGCTGTCGAGGCGGTCAAAGGCCTGGATGCGGTCCTGCGTGGTGTAGGTGGGCTTGATCAGGATGTGACGCGCGTTGAACATATCGCCTTCACGGGCAATCAGCTGGATGATATGGAAGCCGTCCGGGGTCTCGACAATCTGCGAGACCTGCCCCACCTTGAGGGCCATGGCGGCATCCGAAAAGGCGGGCCAGAAGACGGTTTTCGAGAGCATGCCCAGTTCACCGCCCTTGCTCACGCTGCCCGGGTCCTGCGAGTACATGCGTGCGAGGGTGGAGAACTTTTCACCGTTCAGCACCCGCTCACGCAGGCTCAGCAATTTCTCCTTGACTGCCAGGTTGGCCGATTCGCGGTCCGGATATACCAGAATCTGACGAAGCCGGTACTGCGTGGAGATGACGGGCAGATCCTCTTTGGCCGTTGCGTGGAAATAATCCGCCACATCCGCCGGTGTCACGCGTGCGGTCTTGGTGGCCACCTCCTGCTGTTTCTGCTGGATCAGGGACTGCTCCGTAAGTTGTTCCTTCCACTCCATGCGCAGCTTGTAGAGCGGTTTGTGGAAGTATTCCGTCACCCCTTTTTCACCGCCCAGCGCGGAAAAAGCTTCGTCCAGCCGCTGCGTCAGGACCTGCTCCACATTGGCGTCGTTCACTTGCAGGGAGTCCTTCTTGGCCTGGACGTAAAACAGCTTGTTGATGAGCATATTCTCGAGGATCTCGCAACGGGCCTTCTGGTCGGCGGCCTGACCGCGCATCCGCATCATCTGGACTTCGGATTCCAACTGCGAGAGCATGATCATGTCGTTGCCGATCACGGCCACGGATTTATCCACGAGGCCATCGGTGTATTTCTGGGCACGGGCCGGCAGCAACGGCAGGCAAAGCAGCGCCGCCAGCATCAGAGTGCGGAACAATCTATTCATCTTGGTCGTAAATAATCAGTTTTCCATTGACTTTGGCATCTTCAAACAACTCTTGTTCCAAAGATGCGAGCAGCTCCTGTTTTCTCTTGCTCAACAGCAGTTCGCGGATTCTTTCCGCGTTGTATTCGAAGGGCGAGGGCTGGTTCGGGGCAATCCGGCCCATCAGGTAGACCAGATGGTTCTGGCCGTCGATTTCCCGCTCGAAGGAGCGTCCGCGCGCGAATTCCGCCTCGCAGGCAGCCGTTTCCATGCCCAACTCCTTGGCGAAGGTGGCCACCGGCACCCAGCTTTTTCCGAAATCCACATACTTCTCCGCGGAGGCGTAGCACATCTCCTCCAGGTCGGCCACGTCCGATTCGGTTTCCGCCTGGTGGTTGTCCTTGATCATGTCGTAGTAGGGCGACTTCTTGGAGATACGGATGATGCGGGCCTTGACCAGCGAATAAGAGAAGGTGAAACTTGCCTTATGGGATTCGTAGTACTCCTGTGCCTCCGCATCGGTCACCAGCGTGTCGAGCCGGGATTCGATATAGAGTTTCTCGTAACGGAAGGTGAGCAGGTTCTGGCGGAATTCAGCCAGCTCTCCGGTCACATCCTTAGCCTCTTTGGAGAGGTTGGCCTCAGCCTGGAGCATCAGCAGCTTTCCTTTTGCCCAGGTATTGATGTACTGCTGCACCATCCGGACGCTGTCTTCCGCCGGAACGCCCTGCGGAATCAGTTTGCGGATATCGCTCCGGTAGAGCACGTCCTTCCCTACCCGCGCCACGGCATCGTCACCCGCATCGTGGAAGATACGTTCCACGAAGTTGCAGGCGGGCAGTGCGGCCAGCAGGCAGAGGACGGTGCAAAGGCGGAGCAGGCGTTTCATCGGCTATTTTCTGTAATTCGGCGCTTCGCAGAAAGCGGCCAGGTCGTGCGGGTGGCTCTCCACCATGCCGGCAGCCGTGATCTTGACGAATTTGGCATTGCGCAGCTCGGGAATGGTCCGTGCGCCGCAGTAACCCATACCGGAGCGGATACCGCCCACCAACTGGTAGACGACATCGGCCAGCGGGCCGCGATAGGGCACGTGTGCCGTGACGCCCTCGGGAACGAGTTTCTTGATATCGGCTTCCATATCCTGGAAGTAGCGGTCTTTGGAACCCTTCTGCATGGCTTCGAGCGAACCCATGCCGCGATATGCCTTGTATTTCTTGCCGTTCACCTCGATCACCGTACCCGGGGTCTCGTCGGTGCCGGCAAAGAGCGATCCGGCCATGATGGTCGATGCTCCGGCGGCCAGCGCCTTGACGATATCGCCCGAGTAGCGGATGCCGCCGTCGGCGATGATGGGAATGCCCGAACCTTCAAGCGCCTCTGCCGTGTCCAGAATGGCCGTCAGCTGCGGCACGCCGATACCCGCGATGATACGCGTGGTGCAGATGGAGCCCGGGCCGATACCCACCTTGACGGCATCCACGCCACATTCCTTGAGCGCGAGAGCGGCCTCAGCGGTTGCGATATTGCCCGCCACGATCTGAATCTTCGGGAAGGCCTTGCGTGCCTTGCAGATGGTATCGAGCACCATCTGGGAGTGGCCGTGCGCGGTGTCGAGCACCACGGCGTCAGCCCCCACGGCAATCAGCGCGTCGATGTTGTCCAGGCTGTGCGGGTTGATGCCCACGGCAGCCGCCACGAGCAGGGCGTGTCCCGCTTCGTCGGTCTTGGATTTGACCTGCGCCACCTGCGCGGTCTGCTGGTCGAGCGGCATATTCTTGTGAATCACGCCGATACCGCCCAGACGGGCGAAGGCCTCCGCCACGCGGGCGTCGGTCACCGTATCCATGGCCGAGGAGACCATCGGGAGACGGAGGGAGATTTCACGCGTGAACTTGGAGGTGATATCCACTTCGCGCGGCAGGACATCGCTATGGGCGGGGATTAGGAGGACATCGTCGTAGGTGAGCCCTTCCTTGATGATTCGATTGGACATACGGCAACTTATTATATAAGCGACAAAATTACGAAAAAAATTCGAGCCGGACGAAAAATACTATCCTTGATAGTATCTTCCCTGGAAGGTGTCGCGGGCCTCGAGGCGCTCGTCCAAGAGGCGCAGGAGTTCCGCGTTGCGGATCAAGCCCCAGGGAGTGCGCTCCACAAAGCGGGGCGGGACCTCGCCGGCAAAGCGCTCGATACAGAGGGTTGGGCGCAGGCGCTCAAGCAGTTCCACAAAGAAATCCAGATAATCGTCCAGCGTGAAGGTGACGAACGCTTCCGGATGGGCGGCATACTCGGCGGCCATCCGCGTGCCCTTGATGAACTGCAACTGGTGGAACTTGACGGCGGTCAGCGGGAGGGCGTTGATCCGGTCCGCCGCCGCGAGCATATCTTCCCGCGATTCGCCCGGCAGGCCCAGGATGAAGTGGGCGCCCACCGTCAGGCCGCGCTCTGCCGCCTTTCGCACCGCTTCTTCCGCCTGCGCAAAGGTGTGGCCGCGGTTGATGCGGGAGAGCGTGCGGTCGTAGCACGATTCGATGCCGAATTCCAGCAGGACGATGTGCTTGCGCGCGAGCTCCGCCAGATAATCCAATTTGGCGTCGTCCACGCAGTCCGGGCGGGTGCCGATTACGATGCCCTCGATGGCAGGATGGGCGAGCGCCTCCCCGTAGAGTTTTTGCAGTTTCTCCAGCGGTGAGTAAGTATTGGAATACGGCTGAAAATAAGCCAGATAGCGCGAGGTCCCACGGTAGCGGCCGCGATGGAATTCGATCCCCTCCTCTATCTGTTGGGCGATCGTTTTTTCGGGTGTGCTGTAATTCGGATGGAAGGCAGCATTGTCACAGTAGGTGCAGCCGCCCGTGGCGAGCGATCCGTCTCGATTCGGGCAGGTGAATCCCGCATCGATCACGATCTTCTGCAGCCGGCTGCCGTAGCGGGCGCGGAGATAATCCACAAAGGCGTTGTAGCGTTTTTCCATCGGTTGCAAAGTTAGGCGATAATTCGCTGAATTTTTATATCTTTGCCCCACAAAACGTTTTGCACTATGAACCTCAGAGTTATCAAGAAGGATATCGAATTCCTGATCAGCGATTTTATCGACGACTGCTACCTTTTCATGATGATCCATCCGGACGACAAGAAGGCAGCTGAGGCCGAGAAGCTGATGGACGAGGCTTGTGAACTGGCCAACAGCCTCTTTGACCGCGTGAACCACCCGGACAAGAAGGCTGTGAAGGCGCACTACAAGGCAATCGGTGTTGACCTGATCCAGGGGCTCGACGGCCTCTGCGACCGCCTCTCCGCCCTCGCCAAGAAGTAATTCAAGACTCCTTCAGAAAAAAAATGCCCGGCGAACTGCCGGGCATTTTTTTGTTATTTGCGGGGACCTTTGTCCTTGCGGTCGCCATGGCCGCGGCCGTGGCCGCGATCGTTGCGATCACCGCGCGGACCGGCGGGCTTGTCGCCGCTCGGGTGCGGACGGCGGACAGGCTCCACATAGCCTTCCGGCTTCTCGATGAGGGCGCGGCGCGAAAGGCGCATCTTGCCGGTCTTGGCATCGATCTCAAGCAGCTTGACATCGACCTCGTCGCCGACATTGAGGATATCCTCCACCTTCTCGGTCTTGGCCCAGTCGAGCTCGGAGATATGCAGCAGACCTTCCTTGCCCGGGAGAATCTCCACGAAGGCACCGAACTCCAGGATGGAGACGACCTTGCCGTGGTAAACCTCACCGACCTCGGGAACTGCGCAGATACCCTTAATCCAGTCGAGGGCCTTCTGCATCGCCTCTGCATCGTTGGAAGCGATGTCCACCACACCGACGGTACCTTCGCCGTTCGGGTTGGGTTCTTCGTCGATATTGATGACGGCCCCGGTCTCCTTCTGGATGCGCTGGATGGTCTCGCCGCCCTTGCCGATGATGGCACCGATGAACTCGGAGGGAACGACAAGCTGCTGGATACGAGGCACGAACGGCTTGTAATCCTCACGCGGCTCGCTGATGGTCTTCATCATCTCGCCCATGATGTGCATACGGCCCTGGCGTGCCTGCTCCAGTGCCTTTTCGAGCACGTCGTAGGAGAGGCCATCCACCTTGATGTCCATCTGGGTAGCGGTGATACCGTCGGCGGTACCGGTGACCTTGAAGTCCATGTCGCCGAGGTGGTCCTCGTCACCGAGGATATCGGTCAGAATGGCGTAGCGGTCGTTCGGACGCTCTGCATCGGTGATCAGGCCCATGGCCACGCCGGCCACCGGCTTCTTGATCTTCACGCCGGCATCCATCAGTGCGAGGCAGCCGCCGCAAACCGAAGCCATTGAAGAGGAACCGTTGGACTCGAGGATATCCGACACGATGCGGACAGCGTACGGGTTTTCGGGCGACATCGGGATGACCGGCTTGAGGGCGCGCATGGCGAGGTTACCGTGACCAATCTCACGACGGCCGGTACCGCGCTGCGGCTTTGCCTCACCCGTTGCAAACGGCGGGAAATTATAGTGGAGGACAAACTGCTGGTCATCCTGGATCAGCACTTCATCCATCTCCTTCATATCCATCTTGGTACCCAGGGTGACGGATGCCAGCGACTGGGTTTCACCGCGGGTGAAGATAGCGGAGCCGTGTGCACAGGGCAGGTAGTCGACTTCGCACCAGATCGGGCGGACCTCGTTGCAGACGCGGCCGTCCAGACGGATACCTTCGTCGAGAATCATGTTGCGCATGGCTTCCTTCTCAACGTTATGATAGTAACGCTCTACGAGCGGAGTCTTCTCTTCCAGCTCCTCTTCCGGAATGGTTGCGAGGAACTCTTCCTTGATGGCAGCAAAACCGTCTTCACGCTCGTGCTTGGGCTTTGCGCTCTTTGCCAGGGCGTAGCACTTGTCGTAGCAAGCGGTCTCCACGGCCTTGCGCAGCTCTTCGTCTTCCACATCGTGAGGATAGTCGCGCTTCTCGCCGTCAGTGCCGAGCTCGTGCATCAGCTCCTTCTGGATGCGGCAGTGCTTCTTGATCTCTTCGTGGGCGAACTTGATGGCCTCGAGCATGTCGTGCTCGCTGACCTCATTCATTTCACCCTCCACCATCATGATATTCTCTTCCGTAGCGGCCACCATCAGTTCAAGATCCGCACGCTTGTTGTCCTCGAATCCCGGGTTGATGACGAACTGGCCATCGATACGGGCAACGCGAACCTCGGAAATCGGACCGCCGAAAGGCAGGTCGGAAGTAGCCAGAGCAGCGGAGGCAGCCAGGCCGGCGAGGGCGTCGGGCTGGATGTCTTTCTCAGCACTGATCAGGGTCACGTTGACGAAGACCTCCAGGTGGAAATCATCCGGCCAGAGCGGGCGGATGGGGCGGTCTACCAGGCGTGCAATCAGGACTTCGTAGTCCGACGGACGGCTCTCTCTCTTGAGGAAACCGCCGGGGAAACGGCCTGCTGAATAATACTTTTCACGATAATCTACGGTGAGGGGCATGAAATCGGTGCCCTCTTTCACCTCTTTTGCTGCGCAGACGGTGGCCAGCAACATCGTGCCACCCATCTTGACCACAGCCGAGCCGTCGGCCTGCTTGGCCAGTTTACCGGTCTCGATCTCGATTGTCCGACCATCGGACAACGGAATGGTTTTCTTAATGATATTCATACTCTTTCTTAAAATCGCGCAAATTTCGCATTTTCATTTTGAATTTACAACATAAAAAACGGGCAGCCCGTTGGGACTGCCCGTAAGAAGTTTCCTTCCGTATGTTACTTGCGAAGGTTCAGCGCCTTCACGATTTCACGGTATCTCTCGATATCTTTCGACTTGAGGTAGTCGAGAAGCTGACGACGCTTACCTACGAGACGAAGAAGAGCACGCTGGGTGTTGTGGTCCTTCTTGTTGTTCTTGAGGTGTTCGGTCAGATGAGCGATACGGTAGGAAAACAAAGCAACCTGGCTCTCAGGGGAACCGGTGTCAACATTAGACTTTCCGTATTGTCCGAAAATCTCTTGCTTTTTGTCTGCGGATAAATACTCTGACATAATTGCAAAAAGGTTAATAATTAAGTAAATAAGCGGGACCTGAGCCCCGTTTGTCGGGAAGAGGTGACTCGAACACCCGACCTCTGCGTCCCGAACGCAGCGCGCTAGCCAACTGCGCCACTTCCCGAATTGGGCTGCAAAGATAAGAAAACTTTTTAACCTTTACGCCCTTTTTGCTTTTTTTTGGAGAAAATGCGTCGATTGCGCGCTTCCACCCTTCTCAGGCGGCGCAGGCGCCAGTGATCGGCGATGCGCATCTCCAAATCGCTCTGGGACTTGGAGAGCCAGGGGAAACGTCCCAGCAATTTGACGGCCGTCTCACGGATGTAGGAATCGATGTGACGCACGCGTTTGTCCTCCGACATCTCGTCTACCGCAATCATGATGCAGGTATCGTAAACATCACCGAACTCGCGGAAAATACCGGTACCGAAGGTGCGCATCGTGGGCGAAGCGTTGATGTAGGTATTGATCATCGGCGGAATGCCGGCGCCCAGTTTCTTGAGCGCATCTTTGAGGTTGCGGTAATCATCCTTGAAATCGTCGTCCTTGAGAACCAGGTCCAGTATGGCCGGCGCCGTCTCGATCTTGACCGGATCCATCGGGGTGAGCAGGTTGTCCGGATCGGGGAAGTGTTTGCGGATGAAGTAGAGCAGCAGGTCCCGGGCAGGTGCGGGGAAATCCTTGTAGAAGGACATCTTGCCCACGAAATACATGATGTCCGGATGCTCCAGCATCACGGCCGCGATGCCGTCCCAGAGGTTATCCAGCGCAAAGAGTGCCTTGGCACCCGCCTTGCTGCTCTGGTAATCCGGCACCACGAAGGCGCGGCGCAGTTCCATCGTGTGGGGCATATACTCCTCAATGTACTTCTTGGACATGTGGAACATATGGCCCACCGCGGTCCGGGCGTGCCCCTCTTCATCGAAGGTAACGTCCGGGCCGAGGATATAGCAGTAACCGCCGATGATCGCCTCCGCGTCAGGGTCCCAGACAATAATCTGCTGGTAGGGTTTCTCCATGAGGTCCATCTCGTCGATATCGCAGGCTACGCCCGCGCCGCCGCCCGCCGTACGGAAGGTCAGCTCGCGAAGACGGCCGATCTCACGCAACGTGTTCGGAGCGCTGCGCCAGTCAACGACATAGATTTCATTGTGACCCTTGTTGGTATCACGGAGTTTGCGCGCCGGTGTCAGTTCCGATTTGAGAACTTCGACGGGAATGGGATCAATCAGGGGTTCTTTTTCCATAAATAATTGTTTACCAGCGGTTCAGGGGGAGACCACTCATTCTTTGGCGGACCTGATCGTGAACCTGTGCGATCACCTGCTCGTCTTCCACGTTGAGCAGAACCTTGTCAATCAGCTCCACGATTTCAGGCATATCCTTTTCAACGAGGCCACGCGAAGTGACGGCCGGCGTTCCGACGCGGATACCGGAGGTCTGGAACGGGGAACGGCTGTCGAACGGAACCATGTTCTTGTTGACGGTGATGCCTGCCCGTACGAGCGCCTTCTCCGCCACCTTACCGGTCAGGTCGGGGAACTTGGTGCGGAGGTCGATCAGCATCAGGTGGTTGTCAGTACCGCCGGAAACCACTTTGTATCCCTTGGCCACGAATGCCTCAGCCATAGCGGCTGCATTCTTCTTGACCTGCATCTGGTATGCCTTGAATTCCGGCTGCAGTGCCTCGTAGAACGAGACAGCCTTGGCGGCGATGCAGTGCTCGAGCGGACCACCCTGGATGCCCGGGAAAACGGCCGAGTTGATCATCGCGGACATCTTCTTGATTTCGCCCTTCGGGGTGGTGATACCCCACGGGTTATCGAAATCCTTTCCGATCAGGATGATACCGCCGCGCGGGCCGCGGAGGGTCTTGTGGGTGGTGGAGGTCACGATGTGGGCGTACTTCACCGGGTTCTTCAGCAGGCCTGCTGCGATGAGGCCGGCGGGGTGTGCCATATCCACCATAAAGATGGCGCCGATCTTGTCAGCGATGGCGCGCATGCGCTCCCAATCCCATTCGCGGGAGTAGGCCGATGCACCGCCGACGATCAGCTTCGGCTTGTATTCCAGCGCCTTGCGCTCCATGTCGTCGTAATCCACGAGACCGGTTTCAGGATTCAGTTGATAGGCCACTGCATGATAGAGGATACTGGAAACGTTGACCGGAGAGCCGTGGGTCAGGTGACCGCCGTGTGCGAGGTCGAGGCCCATGAAGGTATCGCCCGGTTTGAGGCATGCCTGGAAAACGGCCATGTTTGCCTGGGCGCCGGAGTGGGGCTGCACGTTGGCGAACTCTGCGTCGAAGAGTTGCTTGATGCGGTCGATGGCCAGTTGTTCGATCTGGTCCACCACCTCGCAGCCGCCATAGTAGCGGGCGCCGGGATAACCTTCCGCATATTTGTTGGTGCAGACGCTGCCAAGCGCCTCAAGCACCTGGTCGCTGACAAAGTTTTCAGAAGCAATCAGTTCAATACCACATTCCTGACGTTCCTTTTCTTTCTTGATGAGATCCAAAATCTCGATATCCTGTTTCATACGATGGATGATGATTTATTATTTGTTACTTTTGTGCTGCATTAAGCAGCAAATTTAATCTTTTTTGACAAAATATCCCCCATGTTCCGCAAACTTTCCAACAGCGAACTGAACCGTCCCGACCTGGAAACCTTCAAGGCAGCGCCCAAGCGTCCCGTGACCCTGGTGCTCGACGGCATCCGCAGCCAGCACAATATCGGCTCCGCCTTCCGGAGCGCCGACGCCTTTGCCGTGGAAAAGATCTGGCTCTGCGGCATTTGCGCCGTTCCCCCCACCCCGGAGATTCACAAATCGGCCCTCGGTGCGGAGTTCAGTGTGGCGTGGGAATATGCGGAAGATACGCTCTCGGTCGTGGAGCGGCTGAAAGCCGAAGGATACACGATCATCAGTGTGGAACAGGCTGAGGGCTCCGTGGCCCTGCAGGACTTCACCCTGGAGTCCGGCCGCCGCTACGCCCTGGTCTTCGGAAACGAAGTCGCCGGCGTCCGACAAGATGTCGTGAACGCCAGCGACCTGTGTCTGGAAATCCCCCAGTTCGGCACCAAGCACTCCCTCAACGTCTCTGTCTCAGTCGGCGTGGTCCTGTGGGAGCTATTGCACCCGTAACCTACACCAGGCCGGAAAAGCCCATGAAGGCCATGGCCATGATGCCGGCGGTAATCAGGGCGATGGGAACACCCTGGAAAGATTTGGGAACGTCGTTCATCTCCAACTGCTCACGCATACCGGAGAAGAGAATCAGCGCGATACCGTAGCCGATGGCCGAGCAGACCGCAAAGACGACGCTCTGGCCGAGGTTCATCATGTGGGAGACGTTCCCCAGCGCATCGACATTGTTGATGAAGCCGAACTCATTGGAGACCACCTGAATCGCTACACCAAGCACCACGCAGTTGGTGGTAATCAGCGGCAGGAAGATACCCAGCGCCTGGTAGAGCGGCGGGCTGATCTTCTTGATGACGATCTCCACCATCTGGACGAGGGCGGCGATGACCAGGATGAAGCTGATGGTCTGCATGAACTCGATGTGCAGCGGAACGAGCACGTATTGCTGCAGCAGGTAGGTGACGAGGGTGGCCAGGGCCATCACGAACATCACGGCCGCGGACATGCCGACTGCCGTAGAAACCCGCTTGGAAACGCCCAGGAACGGGCAAATGCCCAGGAACTGAGCCAGGATG
>JAFSWO010000110.1 GCA_017450165.1 Bacteroidales bacterium
GCCCATCCTCGATGCGATCAAGGAGTACGCCGGCGTGGACGTGAAGGGCATGGACGAGGACGAGCTGCGTGCGACCTGCAAGAAGCTGAACGTCGAGATCACCCCGTCCATGGGCAAGGGCAAGCTGATTGACGCCATCTTCGGCGAATACTGTGAAAAGAATCTCATTCAGCCCACCTATATCATCGACTATCCGGTGGAGATGTCGCCGCTGACCACGCGTCACCGCAACGACCCCACTCTCACCGAGCGTTTCGAGCTCTTCGTTTGCGGCAAGGAGCTGGCCAACGCCTACTCCGAGCTGAATGACCCGATCGACCAGTTCGAGCGCTTCCAGGAGCAGGCCCGGCTCAAGAGCAAAGGTGACGACGAAGCGATGTTCATCGACATGGACTTCGTCCGCGCGCTTGAGTACGGCATGCCGCCGACCTCCGGCCTGGGAATGGGAATCGACCGCCTGACCATGTTCATGACGGGTCAGACCACCATCCAGGACGTTCTCTTCTTCCCGCAGATGCGGCCTGAAAAGTAACCGGCGATGGCGGAGGTGCTTACCATAACCTCGCTCAAGAATCCAAAGATCAAGGATTTGCTTTCGCTCTCGGAGAAATCCCGGGAGCGGCGCGAACGCGGCCTCTTCGTGGTGGAGGGGCAGCGCGAGGTAGCGCGTGCACTGGCCGCCGGCTATGAGGCCGAAACGCTCTTCGTCTGCGAAGCCTATCTGAGCGAACCGCTTGTGGTAGCGCCGGACAAAGTTTTTCCGGTCTCCAAGGAGGTCTATGAGCGCATCGCCTACCGCGGTGGCACCGAAGGAGTGGTTGCCGTCCTGCGGACCCGAAACCAGTCGCTCGAAGCGCTTTCCCTGCGCGAGAATCCACTGATTCTGGTGCTCGAAAGCGTGGAGAAGCCCGGCAATATCGGAGCGGTGCTCCGGAGTGCCGACGCCGCCGGGGTGGATGCCGTGCTGGTCTGCGACCCGCTCACCGACCTTTACAACCCCAACCTGATCCGCGCCAGCCTGGGCGCCCTCTTCTCGGTGCCGACCCTCTGCTGCACATCGCAGGAGGCGGCCACCTGGCTCAAACACCACGGAATCGCCATCCTGACAGCCCAGCTGCAGGATTCCGAACTCTATTACGACACGGGTATGACCCGTGGAACCGCCCTGGTGATGGGCACCGAAGACCGGGGGCTCTCCCCTTTCTGGCGCGAGCAGGCCGATGCCCATATCCGGATCCCGATGGCCGGCATGATGGATTCCCTCAACGTCTCGGTTTCCGCCGCCATCCTCTGTTTCGAGGCGGTCCGCCAAAGAAACTGCCGATGAAACGATTCGGTCTTATCGGGCATCCAATCGCCCACAGTCTCAGCCCGGCGCTGTTTCGTTCCGTCTATCCGGAGTGGGACTATGATTTGATTGATACACAGGATTTTGAAGAGGCATGGCGCATCTTTGTGGAGGGATATGATGCCGTCAATGTCACCGCCCCCTTCAAACTGCAGGCATTTGCCCGCGCCGATGAGGCGGACACCGTCACCGGACAGATCGGCGCCGCCAACATCCTGCTCAAGCAGGAGGGACGCGTCAAGGCGCTGAACACCGATTTCTGGGCCGTCTGCCAACTGTTGCGCCTCAACATGCCCCCGCTCGAAACACCCCGCGTACTGGTGGTGGGATGCGGCGGCGCCGGCCGCTCAGCCGCCCTGGCGGCAACCAACCTCCACCTGGAGACCGTCGTCGCCAACCGCGATTTCGACAAGGCCGCGCACTATTGCCGCAGCGCCGGCGGCATGGAGCCGATGACGCTCGTTCAGGCCTCGGAGCATCTTCCCGAATTTGGCATTGTGATTTATACGCTTCCCCTCGAGGTTCCCCTCGCCCGTCAGATTCTCGAACGGCCGGAAACCATCATTCTAGAAGCCAACTATCTGGACCCATGTCTGAGCGGGCCCAACTACATCTCCGGCAAACAATGGCTCGTGGCGCAGGCTGCGGCTGGTTTTAGGGTAATGACGGGTAGGATCCCCGATTGGGATCGTCTTCATTCCCATCTTTAATCCCAAAAAACCATTACCATGGAACACAACTTTTTTTTGCGACTTTCCAGGCCGCCATCCTGCTTGCACTCATTTCCGCTGTCATCGCCCTCGCATTGAACCATCGCCGGCGCATCGCGCTCGAAAGGCGGCTGCTGAACCGCAGAACGCAGGAAGCGCAGGTCAAACACGCAATCGATTCCCTGATGGAACTCCTGCGGATTATCATCGACGCCGCCCTGCTCAGCAACTGTCGCCCCGAATTGCTTGTCCGTGATTTGCAAAGCCGTCTCTCAAAAACCATCGGCGACGAGGGAAGCCTGGTCAAAGACTGCCTGCTCTTTGCCAATGTCCGGTTCAACGGACTGGCCGACTATCTGGAACGGCATTTCCCGCTCCTCAACCGGGAAGAAATCCTGCTCTGCTGCTGTTACTGTCTGGGGCTCCCGACCGATAATCTTCGCTATCTGCTGAAACACGAAAACAACAACAGTCTCTACAACCGGAACGGCCGCATTCGCAAAAAACTAGGCCTTACAAATCAGCGGGTTACAATAGATGACTTCCTTTACGAACTGACGCTTCAACTCGAAAAGGAACGCGTGGAAAGAGAATATTTCGAATTGAGGAAAAAATAATGTACCTTTGCTTGCTAATGAACGTGAGTATATAAAAGCTACAAGATATGTCCATCAACAAAGTCATCCTCGTCGGCAATGTGGGCAAAGATCCCGAAGTTCGACACCTTGAAGGCGGCGCCTCCGTCGCTTCATTTACCCTGGCCACCACCGAGCGCTACCGTGACAAGAACGGCCAGTCTCAGGAACTCACCGAGTGGCACAACATCGTCGCATGGCGGCAGCTGGCCGACCTGGCAGGCAATTACATCCACAAAGGCTCGCAGATCTACGTGGAAGGCCGCATCCGCACCCGCTCCTGGGATGACCAGAATGGCCAGAAACGCTACCAGACCGAGATTCTGGCAGACGTAATCCAGTTGCTCGGCCGCAAGGCTGAGGGTCCGACCCCTACGGGCGGCGCTTACATTGAAACCGCCGCACCGGCACCGCGCCCGGCAGCCGCTCCGGCTGCACCGGCTCCCGCTCCCCGCCCGGCTACCACGCCGATCATCTCTTCAGAAGATCTCGCCCAGGACGACGGGACCGATGACCTTCCGTTCTGATTGCTTACGAAACTAAACGAACCATTTCTAAGATGAAGAATCGAATTGCATTTGCCCTGCTGCTCGTCTGCACAGTGATGTTCTCTATGGCATCCAGCTGCGAAAAGGGCCCTGACGGCCCGAAGCCGGAAGACGAGGATGCCCTGATCGTTCGCTACGGTCTGAGCAACTGTTATCTCGTAGACACCGTTTCCACCTCCATCACCTTCGATGTCAAGGCCTATCCTGTCTACGCCAAGAACCACATCACCGCCAGCAAGACGGAAGACACCCAGGCTCCCGCAGCCGTTGCCGTCCGGACCATCTGGCTGGAGGATGGCCTTACGTTCGACGACCCCACCATCAGCGACAAAGTGGTGACGGTATCCAACTTCAGCGGTTATGGCAACGGCCTGGTCGGCATCTATGATGCAGCAGACAACCTGCTCTGGTCGTACCACATCTGGCGTCCGAAGGACGACCCTACCCAGGTAATCCGTTTTGCCTCGATGGGCGCCTACGTGATGCCGATGGCCCTGGGCGCTACGGAGATCTGGGACGGTGAACCGGTTATCAGCAAGAAGCATCCGAATTATGCCGCAACGGCCGGTCTTTACTATCAGTGGGGCCGCAAGGACCCGCTGGGCCGTGCCGACCTGCGCTCCGACGGCGTGGCAACCATTCCTACCCGCACATCGAACAATGCGCTCATCAACTGGGAGGCGGATACCACCAACAACCTGGCTATCCTCACTCCGTACATTGAAGAAAAGCGGGATGAACTGCTGGCCAAGGACGGCATCAATCTCGCCTCACTTTCGGACAGCGAACGTGCAGCCAAAACGGAGGAGTATACCACAAAGGCCCGCGAGGCGATAGACCAGATCGGCATCATTACCGGTTATGCCGCACAGCACCCCACCACCTTCATCAAGAGCGTGGGTAAAGAGTCGGGAACCGGCTGGTACTACTATGACCTTTCCAAGTACAACAAGACGCTCTGGTATGAGCTCAAGTCCTGCTACGATCCCTGCCCGGAGGGCTACATGCTGGTCAATGCCAACGTACACCGCGGCTTCCTCAACAAGTCCACCTCCCAGTACGACGACAAGGGCAACGAAATCACGGACTACACCGCGGAAACTTATGAGGAAATCAACGCCACCAATAAGTATATAAGCACCTATAAGGGCTTCAACTTCCTCTATTTCGGCGCGATTGACTCCACCAAGACCACCCTCTACACGGCAGCGGGTTATCGTGCCGGCACCACCGGCGTCATCACCGCGCCGGGAACGGAAGGCCGTTACATCGGCTACACCTCCACCAACAGCTACTACTGCCGTACGCTCCATTTCCGCAACAAATGGCTGCGGGCCCGCTGGGGCTACTACATCGGCGGTACGGGCGCAACGGTCCGCTGTATGGTTGAGATGAAGTACAGTGACGATGATGAATAAAAGAAAAGGCGCCTCGCGGCGCCTTTTCTTTTGTTATTGTTCTCTCTACTTATCCTTCTTGATATTCGGAAGCTCCAGGCCGTAGCCTTTGCGACGGTCTTCTTTCTTGAGCAGGAGGCTGAAGAAGAAGGCGAGCACGCCGAAGCTGGAGAAGACGATCATCGGGACCAGATAGCCGCCGGTAGACTGGCGAAGCGAACCGATAATCATCGGCACGAAGCAGAGGCCCACGTTCTGAACCCAGAAGATCAGGCAGTAGGCACTGCCCAGGATTTTCTCGTCAATAATCTTCGGAACCGAAGGCCAGAGAGCCGCAGGAACGAGCGAGAAGCTGACGCCAAGCACCACGATCAGCAGCACTGCCAGCCATTTATACGGGAAGATCGGCAGCAGGAAGGCGAAGCTCAGGTGACAGACAATCATGATGATTGAGCCCAGCATCAGCATCGTAGCACCCTTGCCCTTGTAATCCAGGAAGATACCCAGGAACGGCGTAAGGCACATCGCCAGAATCGGGAAACAGCTGAAGAGACGGGCAGCCACGGAGGCGTCTATGAGCAGCGTCTCCTCCAGGAAATTGGTAGCGTAGCGCTGGAAGGGGAAGATGGCACTGTAATAGAGCACGCAGAGGAGCGCGACGATCCAGAACATCTTGCTCTTGAAGATAGCGCCCAAATCGCGCACATGAAACTCGTCTTCCGGCGATTTCTCGTCGGTAGCCAGGCCGGCATCCACCAACTGGCGGTCGAACTTGCTGTCCATCACGCCAAAGATGATGAAGTTGATCAGGCCGATGCAGAGCAGCGCACCACAGAAACCGAGCGGAGCGAGCACGGAGCCGTTGAAATGGCTGGAGATGATCGGGGCAATCCACATCACGGCGAAGACGCCGAGGCGGGCGATGGCCATCTCGAGGCCCATTGCAAGGGCCATCTCCTTGCCTTTGAACCACTTGGCCAGAATCTTGGAGACGTTGGTACCCTCCATTTCGCAGCCGCAGCCAAAGATCATGAAACCGAGCGAAGCCATCTTTGCCGTACCGGGCATAGCCACCCACCAGGAATCCAGCCAGTGGCAGAAAGCCGTGGCCTGGAACCATTCGGTGATACCCACGAATTTGATGGCGGCGCCGAGCACCATCAGTCCGGCGGAGAGCACGCCGGAGAAGCGTACGCCCAGTTTGTCCAGGATGATACCGGCAATCAGCAGGAAGCCGACCACGTTCAGAATATATTCGGAGGCGGCGTAGGTGCCGAAAACGCTGCTGTTCCAGCCGAGATTGGACTCGACGAGAGACTTGAGCGGGGACATCACGTCCACGAACATATAGGCGAAGAACATCATCGACGCCACCAGGATGAGGACGGTCCAGCGTGCAACCGGGCTGTCGTTCATCAATTTTTGAAGTTTTGCAGTCATACTTATTATATAATAGTTGTTTTGTCAGGATTCGACGGGCGAATTTAAGGATTTTTTCCCAAGTTGGGAATTAAGTAGTACTTTTGCGCTGATATGGCGTTGCTCGAGCACATCGATTCCCCCGCAGACATCCGGAGCTTTTCGGATGAGGAACTTCGTACCCTCTGTCAGGAGTTGCGAGACTACATCGTAGCGTGCTGTGCGGAGAACCCGGGCCATATCGGATCCAGCCTGGGCGCCGTGGAGATTGCCGTGGCGGTCCATAAGGTCTTCGAAACGCCGGATGACCACCTGATCTGGGATGTCGGCCACCAGGCATATGCCCACAAGATTCTGACCGGCCGCCGGGAAGCGTTCCGGGACAACCGGAAGCTGGATGGCCTGAGCGGCTTTCCCAAGCGCAGCGAGAGTCCCTACGACGCGTTCGGAACCGGCCACTCCTCCACCTCCATCTCAGCCGCGCTCGGCATGGCAGTGGCGGACAAACTTCAGGGCAAGCAGCGCCACACGATCGCAGTGATCGGAGACGGTGCGATGACCGGCGGACTCGCCTTCGAGGGGCTCAACAACGCCGGCAGCCTGAAGACCGACCTGCTGGTGATTCTCAACGACAACCAGATTTCGATCGACCACGATACCGGCGCCCTTCACAACTACCTGGTGCGGTTCACCACCAGCCAGCGTTACAACAAGCTGAAACGCAAGGTCTGGAATACGATGGGAGAAGGCCACAGCCGCAATTTCCTGCAACGGGTGGTCAAGGGGTTCAAGCGCGCGCTGTTCCGCCATCAGGGCGATACCATCAATCTCTTCGATGCGATGGGATTCCGGTACTTCGGCCCGATTGACGGAAACGATATCATAAGGATGACGCGCACGCTCGAGCGCATTAAGGACATTCACGGCCCGATTCTGCTCCACGTCATCACCACTAAGGGTAAGGGTTACGCCCCGGCGGAAGAGAATCAGACCCTCTGGCATGCGCCGGGCACCTTCGACCCCAAGACCGGCAAGCGCACCGGCAGGCCATCCGACCGTGCCAAATTCCAGGAAGTTTTCGGAACCACGCTGCTCGAACTGGCTCGCCAGGATCCGCGCATCGTGGGCATCACCCCCGCCATGGCCACCGGCTGCAGCCTGGATCTGATGATGAAGGAGATGCCGGAGCGAACCTTCGATGTGGGAATCGCCGAGCAGCACGCCGTCACCTTCTCCGCCGGCCTGGCGGCAGGCGGGATTCTCCCCTTCTGCAATATCTATTCCTCCTTCTCGCAGCGCGCCTTCGACAACCTGGTGCACGACGTGGCGCTGCAGAATCTCAAGGTTGTCCTCTGCCTGGACCGCGCCGGCCTGGTGGGCGAAGACGGAGCCACGCACCACGGCAACTTCGACCTGGCCTGCTACCGTCCCATTCCCAACCTGACGATCGCCGCCCCCATGGATGAGGAGGAACTGCGGCAATTGCTCTACTCCGCCACGCAGGATTCCTACGACGGTCCCGTCGTGATCCGTTATCCCCGCGGTTGCGGCAACGGAACCCCGTGGAGAGACACCCCCTTCCGCCTGCTGCCCCGCGGCAAGGCGCGCAAGTTGCACGAAGGCAGCGGCATTGCGGTGCTGAGTATCGGTACGGCGGGCGTCGAGGCGGCAGAAGCGGTCCGCAAGGCCGCCGAAGCGGGCATCGAGGTCCTGCACTACGACATGCGTTTCCTCAAACCCATTGATACGGAGGCGCTCGCGGAGGCCTGCAGAGAGGCCCGCCACCTGATCACGGTGGAAGACGGCGCCATCATCGGCGGCCTGCACGGCGCGGTGGCCGAATATCTGGCTGACCATGCCCTCCCGCACTCCCTCACGCCATTCGGAATCCCCGACCGTTTCATCGAACAGGGAAAGCCGGCCCAACTGCACGCGCTCTGCGGCTTTGACGCGGACCATATCCTGCAGCAAATTTTCGCGCTTTCAGCCGAAAATGCATAAATTATTTTGGCAATTCCGATTTAATGCCTACATTTGCGGACTCAAACGGAGAGGCCGACGTAGCTCAGCTGGTCAGAGCAGCTGATTTGTAATCAGCAGGTCGTGGGTTCGAATCCCTCCATCGGCTCGAAAATATTGAATTGGGCAGATACCAGAGTGGCCAAATGGGGCAGACTGTAAATCTGCTGGCGCACGCCTACGGTGGTTCGAATCCATCTCTGCCCACAGTTTTTTGCGGAAGTAGCTCAGTTGGTAGAGCATCAGCCTTCCAAGCTGAGGGTCGCGGGTTCGAACCTCGTCTTCCGCTCCACAGTATGCCAGAGTAGCTCAGGGGTAGAGCGCTTCCTTGGTAAGGAAGAGGTCGAGAGTTCA
>JAFSWO010000111.1 GCA_017450165.1 Bacteroidales bacterium
ACGCGGCGGTCCGGCCCTCTCCATCAAGGCCGTGGTGGGCAAGCCCATCCAGATCATCAGCTCGGGCGAGAAGATGGAGGCGCTCGATGTCTTCCATCCCAAGCGCATCGCCGACCGTATCCTCGGCATGGGCGACGTGGTCTCCCTCGTGGAGAAGGCCCAGGAGCAGTTCGATGAGGAGGAGGCCCGCAAGCTGCACAAGAAGATTGCGCACGACCAGTTCAATCTCAACGACTTCTATCAGCAGATCCAGCAGATCAAGAAGATGGGCAACATCAAGGATCTGGCCTCGATGATCCCGGGTGTAGGGAAGGCGTTGAAGGATGTAGATATGGACAACAACTCGTTCAAGGGCGTGGAGGCGATTATCCAGTCCATGACGCCCTATGAGCGGGAAAACCCGGCCGCCATCAACGGCAGCCGCCGCAAGCGGATTGCGGAGGGCAGCGGCACCTCCCTGGTGGAGGTCAACCGGCTGCTCAAACAGTTTGAGGGGACGAGCAAGATGATGAAGAAGGTTATGAAAAAACGTTAAATGGAAAGCATATATGAGTGAAAATTTGCTAACCAGACTGAAAAAATGGCTGGGACGTTACGTCGATGTCCGGGTTATCTTCGTAATAGACGTGATCGTTTCGTTTGTCGCATCCGTCATCACATTGGTGGTGTTCGACTTGATGGATCTTTCCGTTTCCCTGGGTGAACGGTTTTTCCTTTGGTGGACCCTGACTATGATCGGTTCCACCAGCGCCATGTTCGCCCTGATCCGTACGCACCGCATCATCATCCGCCACTCCAACTTGAAGGACCTGTTCAAGATTGCAGTGGCGGTTCTTGGCAAAGTAGGAGTGGCCGCCCTCGTGTTGCTCCTGGCGGGATTCGGCAAGACCCAGAATCTGGGACTGATGCTGGCTATCGATTTCCTGCTCACCTTCTTCATGCTGATCTCGCTGCGCATCCTGATGGTGTCGGTGTACGACACGTTCCTGAACCGGACCCGCAAGAACGGGGATATGCAGAACGTACTGGTCTACGGCGGCGGCAACAAGGCGGCTGCCATCGTGACCCGCCTCGTGGCTTCCCGCCACTTCCGGATCGTGGGCTTCGTGACGGAAGATAAATCCTTGGCAGGAAAGCAGTTGCTTGAGTTCAAGATTCACTGCTGCACGGATAAGGAACAACTGGAGCGCCTCGTGGCCAAGCTGAACATCCACTCGTTGCTCTATCCGGTGGACGACGACCTGCGCGGCCCCGGCGCCGACATGATGAAACTGGCCATCGCCTGCGGACTGAAGGTGCTGGTGGCCCCCTCCATCGACGAGACCCATAAGCTGCAGCCCATCCGTGAGGTGCGTATCGAGGACCTTCTGGGCCGCGAGGAGATCCACATCTCCATGAACCTCATCCGCGAGAACTTTCACGACAAGGTGGTGATGGTGACCGGTGCGGCCGGTTCCATCGGTTCCGAGCTTTGCCGCCAGCTGGCCGGTTTCGGCGTGCGGCAGCTGGTGCTCTTCGACAACGGCGAGACGCCGATGCACGAACTGCGCCTGAACCTGGAGGAGGAGTGCCCTGCGCTCAACTTTACCCCGGTGATCGGCGATGTGCGCCAGAAAGAGCGCCTGGACTTCGTCTTCCGTAAGTATCGTCCGCAGGTCATCTTCCACGCAGCCGCCTACAAGCATGTGCCGCTGATGGAGGAGAACCCGTGCGAGGCGGTGCTGGTCAATGTGGACGGCACCCGCAACGTGGCGGACAAGTGTATCGAATACGGCGCCGAGAAGATGGTGATGATCTCCACCGACAAGGCGGTGAACCCCACCAATGTGATGGGTTGTTCCAAGCGCCTCGCCGAGATCTATGTGCAGAGCCTGGGTACCGCGCTGGCGGAGGGCCGTGTGGAGGGCAAGACCCGCTTCGTGACCACCCGTTTCGGCAACGTGCTGGGGTCGCACGGCTCCGTGATTCCGCGTTTCCGCGAACAGATTGCCAAGGGCGGCCCGGTGACGGTCACCCATCCCGATATCACCCGTTTCTTCATGACCATTCCGGAGGCCTGCCGACTGGTGATGGAGGCCGCCACCATGAGCAAGGGCAACGAGATTTTCATCTTTGACATGGGTAAGTCGGTCAAGATCGACACGCTGGCGCGCCGCATGATCGAGCTGGCCGGCCTGAAGGTGGACGAGGACATCAAGATCGTCTATTCCGGCCTGCGCCCGGGTGAAAAACTCTACGAAGAGGTGCTGGCCGATACCGAGAATACCCTGCCTACCAGCCACAAACGCATCCGCATCGCCAAAGTGCGCGAGTATGACTACGAGGAGGCGGTCAAGGGGGTGAACGAACTCCGCCAGCTGGCCAAGGATGTCAGCATCGAACAGATGGTGTCGCTCATGAAGCACATCGTTCCCGAATTCAAGAGCAAGAACTCCATCTTCGAAGCCCTCGACAAGGAATGACCGAACGGACCGATACCCTGTATTGGTTTGTCGCCTATGTCAGCTCGTGCCAGGAACGCCGGTTAGCGGACATCTTGGATGCACAGTGGTTCGAGGCCTATGTTCCCATCCAGAAGGAGCGCCACAAGTGGAGTGACCGCATCAAGATCGTGGACCGCCTGGTCTTGCCGCGTATGGTCTTCATCCACACCACCAAAGCCCTGCGTTACGAGATTGCGGAGAACTTCCGCGGCCGCGTGACGGGCTTCATGTCCAAGGGCGGCCCGCACAACCCTATCATCATTCCGGACGAGCAGATGGCCGATTTCCGCTTCATGGTGAGCCACGGAGCCGGCGCGGTCAGCGTGATGGCCGATCCGCTCGCCCCCGGCGACCGGGTGGAGATACTCTCCGGCCCGCTCAAAGGGTTCAAGTGCGAACTGGTGACCCTGGCCACCAAGAAACTCGCCACCGTCCGGCTCGGCATGCTTGGCTCCGCGGTGGTGGAGGTGAGTCTGGACAATGTCAAAAAAGTTGAAGAAGAAGCAGAAACATAAACTATGGAAAATTATCCCCGCCTGGAACTGAGTCACAAGAATATCCTCTACAACCTGAACCACTTCCGCTCCAAGCTGAAACCTTCGGTGAAGATGCTGGTGCTGGTCAAGGCCAATGCCTACGGCCACGGCGCCGAGATTTTGGGACGCGTCTGCGAGGATGCGGGCGTGGATTATCTGGGCGTGGCGTTCCCCAATGAGGGTATTGCGCTGCGCCGCAGCGGCGTGCGGCTGCCCATCATGGTGCTCACCCCGGGCACCGAGTGCTTCAAGGAGATGGTGGATTACCACCTGGAGCCGGGCCTACCTGATATCCGCGCGCTGCGCCTCTTCGACGAATATATCGCTTCGCGCGGCATGAAGGATTATCCCTGCCACATCAAGATCGATTCGGGCATGCACCGCGTGGGCTTCATGGAGCATGATCTGCAGGAGCTGGTGGCCTTCCTCAAGGCCGGCACCGTGCTGCGCATCGAGTCGCTCTATTCGCACCTGGCTACGGCCGACGACCCCACCTTCGACGCCTTCACCTTTGAGCAGGCGGCCCTCTTCAACAAGATCTCCGAGCAGGTGATGACGGTGCTGGGCTACCGCCCGATGCGCCACCTGCTGAACTCCTCGGGCATTGAACGCTTCGCCGAGCGCTGCCCCGATATGCAGTACGACATGGTGCGCCTCGGTATCGGTTTTTACGGCCTGCAGGTGCTGCCGGACCAGGATATCCGGCCGATTGCCGCGCTGCGCACCAAGATCTGCCAAATCAAGCATTTGGCGGACGGAACGGTGGGTTATTCCCGCCGCGGCGTGATTCGCCGGCAGAGCATGATCGCCACCATTCCGCTGGGTTATGCGGACGGACTGAACCGCCATCTGGGCTGCGGCCGGGCGCGCTTTATGCTGCGCGGCCAGCTGGTGCCCACCATCGGCAATATCTGCATGGATGCCTGCATGCTGGACGTGACGGGCGTGGATGCGCGGGAAGGCGACATCGTCACCATCTTCGGCCTCCAGCCGCGTGCGGAGGATCTGGCAGACATTTTGGATACCATCCCTTACGAAATTATCACCTCAATCAGCCAGCGGGTGAACCGCGTGCTGGTCGACGACATTGACTGATTATGAGACGCTTTACCCTCTATCTGCTCGCCGCTTTGCTGCTGCTTTGCGCGGGCGCCCCGGCCCAGGCCCAGTCCAAGAAAGAAACGAAGCTTTACGAGAAGACCCTCAAGACGCGTACCGCCGCGGCCTACGGCAAGTTCTTGAAGAAGTTTCCGGAATCCGTCTATGCCGCAGAAATCAGCGCGCTGCGCGACACGCTGCTCTATATCAGCCCCGTGTCGGCCGACGAAGCCTTTGACATCCTGACCGGCCTCCTTCCGGAGCTCAGGCGCGACGAGAACCAGCCGCAGATCCTCAAGGCCATCGGCTATCGCGACGAAGGCCGCGACTATGTGCTGGGCGTCTGCATTGCGCCGCTGATCGTTCCTTCAGGATCGGTCCGCGTCTATGGTTCCGAATGTGTCAAGGGGGTTTGGCAGCCCGTTTTTACGGCTGATTATGAGCGCTATCATCTGAATGAGATGCCGGACGGCCTCTCCTTCCTGCTCGGCCAGGTGGAATTGGTGAAGATCGGCGGACAGCGCTGGCTGCACGCCGCATACCGGAATGTCCCTGTAGACGGCCAGGTCCTGGAGCATGTGGAGACGCTGCTCGAGCCGCTAGGCAGCAACGCGGTGAGTGCGGTCTTCTACGGCAAGCCGCTGGATGGCCAGAAGCGCCGCATCGAGGGGCAGTCGCCCGAATCGCTGGTGGCCGCCGAACTGCGCAGCGATGAGATCAATTATCTGCTTGCCGCCATGACGGAGGATCCGTCTCTGGTGCAGATTGCGCAGGCGGATGCCTTGACGGACGAAGCCATTGCCTGGTGGCTGGACAACAATCCCAAGGCGGCCACTTCTGCCTCCAAACTGCTCTTCGGTCAGCTTCCGGAGGAGTGCTCCATCGTGGAGGCCTTCAAGAAGAACCGCAACAAGGAGACGAGCGGAAAGTATACCGCCGCGCTCTTCGATATCCGGGGCTATACCGTTGTGTGTGAGCGCAATGGAGCAGGGGAGTATTCACTGGTCTGGTGCGAACCCAAGTGTAAGGACCGCTCGCGCGACAAGTACCTGAACACGATCTATTTCGAGAAAGGCGCCACCCTCTGCCTCTACTACTACAAAGGCAGAACGACGTTCAAGTACAGAATCAATCTGGCGAATAAATCTATCGTTAGATAACAACTCGCCTTGGGCTCTGGCGCTTGCGGCGAGTTATTCCTCGTATCCGTTGGGATTCTTACGCTGCCAGTTCCAGGAGTCGCGGCACATCTTTTCTATGCCGTACTTGGCCTTCCAGCCCAGTTCCTTAAAGGCTTTGGTGGGGTCGGACCAGCATTCGGCGATGTTGCCGGGGCGGCGGGGGGCGATGCGGTAGGGGACGGTGACGCCGCTGGCCTTTTCAAAGGCTTTGACGACGTCGAGCACGGAGTAGCCGTAGCCGGTGCCGAGGTTGTAGACGGCGCAGCCGCAGCCGCGTGTAATGGCCTGCAGGGCAGCGACATGGCCGGCGGCGAGATCAACGACATGAATGTAGTCGCGGACGCCGGTGCCGTCGGGCGTCGGATAGTCGTTGCCAAAGACGCTGAGTTCCTTGCGCTTGCCCACAGCTACCTGCGTAATGTAGGGCATCAGGTTGTTGGGAATGCCCTGCGGGTCTTCGCCGATGTGGCCGCTGGGGTGTGCGCCGATCGGATTGAAGTAGCGCAGCAGCACCACGTTCCACGCCGGATCCGCCTTTTGGATATCGCTGAGGATCTCCTCCAGCATGCTCTTGGTCTGGCCGTAGGGATTGGTGCAGCGGCCTTTGGGGCAGGCCTCGGTGATGGGAATCTCGGCCGGGTCGCCATAAACGGTGGCGGAAGAGGAGAAGATGATATTCCTGCAGCCGTGGCGGCGCATCACATCCACCAGGACGAGCGTACCGCCGATGTTGTTTTCGTAGTATTCCCAGGGCTTTTCAACGGATTCTCCGACGGCCTTGAGCCCGGCAAAGTGGATGCAGGCATCGAATGCGCCTTCGGCCTCAAAAACGCGCTCCAGTGCGGCCCTATCGCGAATATCCGCCTCATAGAAGGGAATCTCCGCTCCAGCGATTTCGCCCGCACGGCGCAGTGCCTCACGGCTGGAATTGCTCAGGTTGTCCACGACGACCGGCTGGTGGCCGGCTGCGATCAGTTCAATGACGGTGTGCGATCCGATGAATCCGGCGCCGCCCGTTACGAGAATCTTCATACTTACCCGTTCTTTTACGCAAAGTTACGAAAAGAAACGAAACGTTTCGTATATTTGCGGATATGTTACGTGAGAAAACGGTTTTCGGACCTATCTATAGCCGCCGGCTCGGCCATTCGCTGGGCATCAACCTGTTGCCGCAGGAGGGCAAAATCTGCAATTTCGACTGCATCTACTGCGAATGTGGCTGGAATGCCGACGGCCGCGGCGATACCCGTATTCCCACGGCGGCGGAGGTTCGCAGTGCGCTGGAAGACAAACTCTCAGCTCTGATGCTGGAGGGGGCGCCTATTGACTCGATCACCTTCAGCGGCGACGGCGAACCCACCCTCAATCCGGAGTTCCCGCGCATCGTGGAGGACACCCTTTTCCTGCGTGACACCTACTATCCCAAGGCCAAAGTCTCCGTGCTCTCCAACGCCACGCGCGTGCACGTCCCGGAAGTTTTTGCAGCGCTGCGCAAGGTGGACAACCCCATCTTGAAACTGGACGCGCCCACGCTCGCGCTCGCGCAGAAGATCAACCATCCCGCGCCGGGCTATGACGTAGAGCGGGTCGTGGAGGCCCTCGCTAAGTTTGAGGGTAACTTCGTCTTACAGACCATGTTCCTGCGCTTTCCGGGCGTGTTTGACTCCTCCTCTCCGGAAGTGCTGGAGGAGTGGATGGCCATCGTTCGCAAGCTGCGCCCGCGGGAGGTGATGGTCTACACCATTGACCGCCCCACGCCGCAAGCCGGGCTGGAACCATTCACGGTTGAGGAGATGCGCACGCTGGTCCAGCCACTGCTGGAAGACGGCTTCGCCATTCAAATCAAAGGCAAGGAGGCAAAATAATCTATGGAAGAGAAGAAAACCAAACTGAACAAGAGCCTTTCTCCCATCAACGTGTGGGCCCTCGCGCTGGGCTGCATCATCGGATGGGGGGCCTTCGTGATGCCGGGCGACAACTTCCTGCGTCACGCCGGCCCGGTGGGAACGGCCATCGCGCTAGGGGTGGCCTCGGTGCTGATTTTGATCATCGCGGCCAACTACTACTACATGATCAACAAGTTCCCGGTGGCGGGCGGTGTTTTCACCTTCGCTCAGCGGGCTTTTGGCCGCGTAAGCGCCTTCATCTGCGGATGGTTCGTCTGCCTTTCGTTCCTCTCCATCGTGCCGCTCAACGCCACGGCGCTGGCCCTTGTGGGGCGGAACCTGCTGGGTGGCATTTTCCAGTTCGGATTTCACTATGCCGTAGCGGGTTACGATGTCTATCTGGGCGAGATTATCCTGGCCGTGGCGGCCCTTGTGCTGATCGCCTGGCTGAGCATCCGGGGCGTCAAGACGGCGGGCGTTTTCCAGACCGCCCTGGCGCTGGCATTGGTGCTGGGTGTGGCGGTGGTGGCGCTGGCGGCACTCATCAGCCCCAAGACCAGCTGGAGTGACCTGCAGCCGGCTTTCAATCCAGATTTCAGCCCCATCGCCGGCATGCTGGCGGTGCTGGCCATCACCCCGTGGGCCTTCCTGGGGTTCGACACGGTGACCTATGCGGCGGAGGAGTTCAACTTCTCGCCCCGCAAGGCGCGTCGCATCCTGGTGATATCGGTGCTCTTCGGCGGGCTGGTCTATATCGTTCTGAACACGGTGACGGCCGTGGTAGTGCCGGATGGATTCGCCTCATGGAAGGAGTATATCGATGCCTCCAAGAGCCTCCACGGCATCGCTTCGCTGCCTACGTTTAATGCCGCCCGCGCCCTGCTGGGGCCCATTGGGCTGGTCTTTCTGGGCATTGCGGTGCTGGCAGCCATCCTCTCGGGTATCATCGGATTTTACATGGCTACCAGCCGCCTGCTCTACGCCATGGCGGAGGCGCATTATGTGCCGCAATGGTTCGGCCGGCTGCACCCGCGTTACAAGACGCCGGTCAACGCCATTCTCTTCATTATGATTGTCTCCATCATCGCCCCGTTCTTCGGGCGGACGGCGCTCGGATGGATTGTGGATATCTCCGCCGTAGGGGCCTCCATCGGTTTTGGATTCACCTCCGCAGCTGCCTGGAAATATGCCCTGCAGGAGAAGCAGAAGGGGGTTGCCACCACTGGCTTGCTGGGCGTGCTGATCTCCGTTTTCTTCGCCGTCATCCTGCTCGTTCCCATCCCGGCTTTCCCCGGTTCACTGGGGCGCGAGACCTATCTCTGCCTGGGCGTCTGGACCCTCCTGGGCGTGCTTTTCTACCTGGGTGCCAATAAAAAGTTCATCGGATCATGAAACTGCTCAACACTGCCTTGGAAGGCGTTTACATACTGGAGCCGCGCGTCTTTGAAGATGCGCGAGGCTACTTCTTTGAGTCGTTCTCGCAGCGCGATTTTGATGCGCTCCTGCAGCCCGTTTTGGGGCGTTCCGTGGCCTTTGTACAGGACAACGAGTCGGCCTCCGTCTATGGCGTAGTCCGTGGCTTGCACTTCCAAAAACCGCCCTTTGCGCAGGCCAAACTGGTGCGCTGCGTGAGCGGCCGGGTGCTGGATGTGGCGGTGGATATCCGGCGGGATTCCCCGACTTTCGGGCAGTGGACTTCTGTGGAGTTGACAGGGGAGAACCACCGGATGTGTTTTATTGATAAGGGCTTTGCGCACGGATTCGCGGTTCTCTCGCAGCACGCTGTGTTTCAGTATAAATGCGATGAATATTATCACCCGGAAGCGGAGGGCGGCATCGCGCTCGACGACCTGGCGCTGGCCATTGATTGGCAGCTTCCGCGGGCGGAGATGATTCTCTCCGCCAAGGATCAGAAGCATCCCCTGTTGAACGATCTGGAGGCGATTTTCTGATGCGCAGGATTCTGGTCACCGGCGCCAACGGACAGTTGGGTTGTGCCCTGCGGCTGGCGGCCGCCGGAAGCGGCGACAGCTGGCTCTTCACGGACCTCGCGGATGCCTCCGACGAGACGCTGGCGCGGCTGCTGGTGCAGGGGGGACCCAAGGTGGATCTCGCCACGATGCGGCTGGATGTGACGGATGCGAATGCCGTAGGCAAGATGCTGCGGGACAATGAAATAGACACGGTAATCAATTGCGCGGCCTATACGGCTGTGGACGCCGCCGAATCGCACCCCGCGGAGGCGCATTTGCTGAACGCGGAGGCTCCGCGGATTCTGGCAAATGCGGTCCGTGAGACTGGCGGTTTGCTTGTCCATATTAGTACAGACTACGTTTTTGACGGAAATCATACAATACCGTGGAAAGAAACAGATCTTCCTTCTCCGCTCGGCGTCTATGGGCGGACGAAGTTGGAGGGGGAGATCGCCGTGGCGGAGTCGGGGTGTAAGTATATGATAATCAGGACGGCGTGGCTGTACAGTGAGTTCGGGAAGAACTTCTGCAAGACCATCCTGAAACTGACCTCCGAGCGGCCCGAGATCCGCGTGGTGAATGACCAGTTCGGCACGCCGACCTATGCCGGCGATCTGGCCGAAACGCTCCTCCGAATCATTCCAAAATATTCGCGCAGCGGCATCTGGCATTACACCAATTCCGGGCAGTGTTCGTGGTATGAATTTGCCCGGGCAATCGCTGCTGAGGTAGGTCACACCAACTGCCGCATAGACCCCTGTGCCACAGCAGAATATCCTACAGCGGCGCGTCGCCCCGCATGGTCCGTTCTGGACAAGACGCGCATCGCGGAAGACTTCGGTATCGTCCCGCCCGCGTGGGAGGAGTCGCTCCGCCGTTGTCTCCGCTACTGTGGTGCATAACGCCACTCCCTTAAAAAATGTTACAAAATGAACCAGAAAACCTTCGGTTTTTTGGATAGAAAACCGTACCTTTGAACAATCTAGGTGGACTGTTTCTGAGATATCGTGTTAAGGTTTTGATTCTCAGTTCTTTCCACGCGCGCGCCTGCCCTCGCATGTGAGAGGCAGCCGCGAAGCGCGCCCAAAACCCGATTGTTTTTACAATGCAAAAACGGACTTTGATTATCACCGGCGGTGCCGGCTTTATCGGATCGCACGTCGTGCGACTTTTCGTGAACAAGTATCCGGATTACCGGATTATCAATCTGGACAAACTGACTTATGCCGGCAACCTGGCCAACCTCAAGGATATCGAGGACCGACCCAATTACCGGTTCGTCAAGATGGATATCTGCGACTTTGAGGGTGTCTTGAAGTTGATGCAGGACGAACATGTGGATGGCATTATCCATCTGGCTGCCGAAAGTCACGTGGACCGATCCATCAAGGATCCCTTTACCTTTGCCCAGACCAACGTGATGGGTACCCTTTCGCTGCTGCAGGCGGCCAAAGCCTATTGGGAGAGCTTGCCGGAAAAATACGAAGGCAAGCTTTTCTATCATATCAGCACGGATGAAGTTTACGGGGCTTTGGAAATGACGGATCCGGACGGCATTGAACCGCCGTTTACCACCAAGGCATCCTCCGGAAAGCATCACCTGGCTTACGGCAAGAAGTTCTTTACGGAAGATCTCAAATACCAGCCGCACAGTCCGTACAGTGCGGCCAAGGCTTCCAGCGACCACTTCGTACGAGCTTTCCACGACACCTTCGGCCTGCCGACCATCGTCACAAACTGCTCGAACAACTACGGTCCCTACCAGTTTCCGGAAAAGCTCATCCCGCTCTTTATCAACAATATCCGCCATCGCAAGCCGCTGCCGGTCTATGGCAAAGGCGAGAATGTGCGCGACTGGCTCTATGTGGAAGACCACGCCCGTGCCATCGATGTCATCTTCCATCGCGGCAAGGTGGCTGAGACCTACAACATCGGCGGCTTCAACGAGTGGAAGAACATCGACATCATCCGCGTGCTGATTGGCACGGTAGACCGTTTGCTCGGCCGCAAGGAAGGGGAGGACCTGAACCTGATTACCTACGTCACCGACCGTGCCGGCCACGACCTGCGCTACGCCATCGACTCCACCAAGCTTCAGCGCGAACTGGGCTGGGAGCCGAGCCTTCAGTTTGAGGAGGGGATCGAACGCACTGTCCGCTGGTATCTGGACAACCAGGCCTGGATGGATAACGTTACCAGCGGTGATTACCAGAAGTATTACGACGACATGTATAAGAACCGATAAATCATGAAGATAGCAGTAGCAGGAACCGGATATGTGGGATTGTCCATTGCGACGCTCCTGGCGCAGCACAACGAGGTGGTGGCCGTAGATGTCGTGCTCGATAAGGTCGCGCTTCTGCAAAAGAGTGTGAGTCCTATTCATGATGAACTGATTGAAAAGTATCTGGCAGAGAAGAAGTTGAACCTGACGGCTACCGTGAGTGGACGCGAGGCCTACGCAAATGCCGAATATGTGGTTATCGCTACTCCTACGAACTATGATTCCAAGAAAGATTTCTTTGATACTCACCACGTGGAGGAAGTAATCGATCTGGTTCTGGAAGTGAATCCGCAGGCGGTGATGGTCATCAAGAGTACCGTTCCTGTAGGTTACACAAAAGGATTGAAAGACTGTTATCCGGGCGCAAAGTTCCTCTTCTCGCCTGAGTTTTTGCGTGAAAGCAAGGCACTGTACGATAACCTGTACCCGAGTCGCATCATTGTGGGATACGACGGCGATTTCCGTAAAGAGGCTGAGACCTTTGCTGGCTTGTTGAAAGATGCTTCACTGAAGCCTGACGTTCCGGTCCTTCTTATGGGCACTACTGAAGCGGAGGCGGTTAAGTTATTCGCAAATACATATTTGGCTTTACGGGTTAGTTATTTCAACGAGTTGGATACTTACGCTGAGATGAAGGGGTTAGATACCAAAACCATTATCGATGGTATTTGTCTGGACCCTCGCATTGGTGCTCACTACAACAACCCGAGCTTCGGTTACGGCGGCTACTGTCTACCCAAGGATACCAAGCAGTTGTTAGCAAACTATGCTGACGTCCCGCAGAACATGATGTCTGCTATCGTGGAGAGCAACCGTACCCGCAAGGACTTCATTGCGGACCGCGTACTCGAAAAGGCCGGTTACTACACCGCCTCCAGCGCTTATGACACGACTCGAGAGAAAGAAGTCGTCGTCGGCGTTTTCCGTCTCACCATGAAATCTAACTCGGACAACTTCCGCCAGTCCGCCATCCAGGGCATCATGAAGCGCATCAAAGCCAAGGGTGCTAAGGTGATTATCTATGAGCCTACCCTGGAAGACGGTACCACCTTCTTCGGCAGCCTCGTGGTCAACGACCTCTCCGCCTTTAAGGCTCAGAGTCAGGCGATTATCGCCAACAGGTATGACAGCGTGCTTGACGATGTGGTAGATAAGGTTTACACAAGAGATATATTCAAAAGAGATTAATTCGTAAAGAATATAGTTTAATCGGCAAATGAGTTGTTGATATGGGTGAAATCAGAAATAAAGTTGAATACAGCGGAGAGTTAATACTCGCAGATGGAATTAGCATCCCGTGCTATGTCCTCGCTGATGGTAGACGAGTATTGTCTGGGCGAAAAATGCAAATGGCTTTAAAAATTGTAGACAGTAATGCAACTGGCACTAAATTGCCGGCATTTTTATCTAATTCGTCTATCAAACCATTCATAATCAATGAGAAAGATCCGGCACATTTTGAGCCCCTTGAGTGCTATCTTGGTAAACAAAAGATTAACGGGTATGAGGCCACAGTTCTAACCGACATTTGCAAGTCCATTCTAGATGCAAGAAGGAGCGGTTTGAAGTTGACGGAACGGCAAGAAATAGTCGCTACTCAGTGCGAAATATTATTGTCTGCAATTGCAAAAGTTGGTATTATTGCTTTAGTAGATGAGGCTACTGGATATCAATATGATCGTGAGCGAGATGAACTTCAGAAGATTCTTCGTGCTTATATTTCTGAAGAGCTTCTTCCATGGCAAAAGAGATTTCCCGATATTTTTTATAAAGAACTATTTCGACTAAATGGATGGGATTATACTGTAAACGGGATAAAAAAACGTCCTGGGGTCATTGGGAAATGGACTAATCGACTTGTTTACGAAGAGCTTCCTCATGGAGTTCTTGATGCTTTGAAGCAAAAGACTCCTAAAAGTGTTGCAGGGAATAAGCTTGCTAGGTACCATCAATCTCTAACTCCAGATGTGGGTGAGCCAAACTTATCTGCTCAGATCAATAAAATAGTGACACTGTTTAAGTTATCTGACAATATGAGAGAGTTGTGGTATAACTTCAAGCGTCTTAAAGAAAGAGAAGCAGGCGAGCTTACCTTGCCTTTTACTTTTGATGAAGAGGGCCATACTAAAGAGAACTAGAGGTTCAGTAATATGAAAGGCATCGTTCTCGCCTGGGGGTCCGGCACAAGACTATATCCCATCACTAAGGGTGTCAGCAAACAACTGCTGCCGGTCTATGACAAACCGATGGGCTGGTATAAGCCTTCCGCTATCTAACAATACGTCAACCAAAGGCTTCGTAAACGCCACCTCCAGCTGAGGTATAGAAGCGGCGGAGCCACATCAATGCGTGAAAAAAGAAATTGCCGATTGTCTGGCAGGACAACCGGCAAAAGCAATCAAAGAGAAATCAACCTACTTATTTTTGTATGGATAAGTTGTTCCTTTGCGAGAGTTTTCACTGCTTTGCAGAGGCCTTAAGTTCCTCATGTTGTCAGTACCGCCTTTTTCTCTGGGATTTGAGTGGTCAACTTCCCAACCCATAGGAGACTCCTTACCGTAGCTATGACGATAAATCTCATTACCGCAAGCATCCTTTCGATACAGGTCCGGATCCTTCCCTCGAACCTTGTCGCCTTTAGCGAATATTTGATCAAGTTGTTCTTTCGAGTAGCTCATTCATTTCACCTCCTTTCTGTGCTAAGATTTGGCTCAAAGACCGAGCACATAATATATACAGCAATTTAGCTGCCAGTTTAATAGCAACTGACATACTGTCATAAGCCTGAATTATTATGTTTAAAACCAATACTGATACACTTGATCTTACCGGGAAATCTGGAAAGAGTTACTCATTTCAGATTTGTGAGTATGACACGCTGGAGGCAATAGACAACGCTTGCGAAAAGTTTACTACTGCTGGTTTGTATGTTTTTGCTTATAGGTATGCAAAGCAGGGAGATTCTCATAATTGGTATGTCCTTAAGTATATTGGCGAAACCAAGAACTTCAGTGAGCGTGATTATAGCAACCATCATAAGAAGAAAGAGATAGTGAAGGAAAATTGCAATGCATGGGGGTATTTAGTGACCACATGTAGTGAAAAGGAAAGGTTGGAGATGGAGAGTGATTTGATAGATAACTATAACCCTCTTTGTAATGGCTAAAAA
>JAFSWO010000112.1 GCA_017450165.1 Bacteroidales bacterium
GTATCCGCAAGGGAGACCAGGCCGCCCTGGAAAAACTGACCAAGGCCAACCTGCGTTTCGTGGTGAGCGTCGCCAAGCAGTATCAGAACCAGGGTATCAGCCTGCCGGATTTGATCAACGAGGGCAACCTCGGCCTGATCAAGGCCGCCGAGAAATTCGATGAAACCCGTGGTTTCAAGTTCATCAGCTACGCCGTGTGGTGGATCCGCCAGTCCATTCTCCAGGCCCTGGCCGAGCAGTCCCGTATCGTACGTCTGCCGCTCAACCAGGTGGGTTCCCTCAACAAGATCAACAAGGCCCTCTCCAAGTTCGAGCAGGAGCACGAGCGCATGCCGTCGCCTGACGAACTCGCTGAACTGTTGGATATTCCTTCCGAGAAGATCGCCGACACGCTCCGCGTCTCCGGCCGCCATGTATCGGTGGACGCCCCCTTCGTGGACGGTGAGGACAACAGCCTTCTGGACGTACTGGTCAACCCCGACTCTCCCAACGCGGACCGCGGTCTGGTCAACGAATCCCTCAATACGGAAATCGAACGCGCCCTCTCCACGCTCACTGAGCGCGAGCGCGACATCATCCGCTACTTCTTTGGTATCGGCTGCCAGGAAATGACCCTCGAAGAGATCGGTGAAAAGTTCGGTCTCACCCGCGAGCGTGTCCGCCAGATCAAGGAGAAGGCGGTCCGCCGTCTCCGTCACAGCGCAAGAAGCAAACTGCTCAAGAGCTACCTCGGCTAACCGGTCCACATGGAGTTCTGGTCGGCCATCGGTAACGGAATCGTCGCATTCGGGGACTTCCTGTGCGGCTATCCCCAGTTCGTCCTCCTCATCGGAGGCGGCCTCTTCTTTCTGATTTTTTCCGGGTTTGCGCCCATCCGTTATTTCGGCCGGGCCATCGGTGAACTGCGCAAGAAAGACGAGTCCGGACAAGGCCAGATCAGTTCCATCCAGGCCCTGGCCAGCGCGATTGCCGCCACCGTGGGGCTCGGCAATATCGCCGGCGTCGCCATTGCCCTCTGCATCGGAGGCCCCGGCGCCATCTTCTGGATGTGGGTCAGCGCCATCGTCGGAATGGCCACCAAACTCTTTGAAGGCACCCTGGCTGTGATGTACAAGGGGAAGGATTCCGCCGGCGATGTGCAGGGCGGTCCTATGTATATGATTATGGAAGGACTGGGGCGCAAGTGGAAGCCGCTCGCCGTCTTTTTCTGCATTTCAGCGCTCTTCGGATCGCTCTGCGTAATGCAGTCCAACCAGTTTACCGAGGCGGTCATCACCATGTTCATTCCCGCCGGAAAGAGTTCCCTGCTCATCCGATTCCTGATTGGAGTGGGCATCTGCGGCATCGTCGCGACGGTCATCTTCGGCGGCATCCGTCGCATCGCCAAGGTGGCGGAGCGGCTGGTTCCGGCCATGGTGATTCTCTACTTTGTCCTGATCCTGTACATCGTCTTTGCACACCTGCCGGCAGTGCCGGGCGTTTTCCGGAGCATCTTCGAAGGTGCCTTCTCGGTGAAAGCGGGCGCGGGCGGCGTGGCAGGAAGTCTGGTGACGGTTGCCCTGACCGGCGTACGCCGGGCCGCCCTGGTCAATGAGGCGGGCATCGGTACCGCCTCCATGATGCACGGAGCCTCGCGCAGCAGCCAACCGGTTCATGAAGGACTCGTTGCGATGCTCGGGCCCTCGATCGATTCCGGCCTCATCTGCACCCTCACCGCCATCGCAATTCTCGTGGGGCGCAGCATCGATCCGACCATTCTTCCGGTCGGCGGCGATGTAGCTTCCGCACAGGGACTCAGCATAGCCCTGGCCGCCTTTGACGCCGCCATTCCGGGGGTGGGTCGCTACCTGCTCTTCGTGATTGTGCTCTGCTTTGCCTTCTCCACGATGTTCTCCTACTCCTATTACGGCCAGAAGAGCCTGAGTTTCCTGATTGGTGCCGACAAGGGGCACTATTACAACTGGTTCTTCCTGCTGATGCTGATCGTGGCCGCGATGATTCCGCTGGGCGTGGCGGTGAGCATGATCGATATCGCCTTTGCCCTGATGGCCATCCCCACCATGCTGACCCTGTTCCTGCTGGCGCCCAAGGCCCGCCGTGAAATGAAAACTTACTTTGCAACTTTCAAAAAACAGAATAAACGATGAATCCCGTACAGTATCTTACCGGTCGGACAATCGAGGCGCTCAAGGCGCTCTACAACACCGATGTCCCCGCTGAGACCCTCCAGTTCCAGGCCACGCGCAAAGAGTTTGAAGGCGATGTGACGCTGGTCGTATTCCCGTTGCTGCGCATCAGCCGCCAGGCGCCTGAAGCCACGGCGGAGACAATCGGCCGCTGGCTCGTGGAGAATAGCGGTGAAGTGGCCGGCTACAACGTGGTCAAGGGGTTCCTCAACATCAAACTCTCAGCCGCTTTCTGGAGCGATGTCCTCGCGAAGATCGCTGCTGACAAGAGTTTCGGCCAGCTCCCCTCCACCGGCAAGACGGTGATGGTGGAGTTCTCCTCTCCCAACACCAACAAACCGCTCCACCTGGGTCATGTCCGCAACAACCTGCTGGGATCGTCGGTCGCCAGCCTGCTGAGCGCCTACGGTCACAAGGTCATCAAGGTCAATCTGGTGAACGACCGCGGCATCCACATCTGCAAGTCGATGCTCGCCTGGCTGAAGTGCGGCAACGGCATCACCCCGCGGGAGGCCGGCAAGAAGGGCGACCACCTGATTGGTGATTACTATGTGAAATTCAACGACCTGCTCAAGGCCGAGGTGGCTGAACTGGTGGCCGGCGGCATGAGCGAAGAGGAGGCCGAAAAGAATGCCCCGATTCTCAAGGAGGCACAGGCCATGCTCGTCAAATGGGAGCAGGGCGACGAGGCGGTTGTCTCGCTCTGGAAGAAGATGAACGGCTGGGTTTACGAAGGATTCGACGAGACCTACCGCTCGCTGGGCATCTCGTTCGACCGCACCTATTACGAGTCTCAAACCTACAAGGGCGGCAAGGAGCTGGTCTCCGACGGCCTTGCCCGCGGCATCTTCTACCAGAAAGAGGACGGCTCCGTGTGGTGCGATCTGACCGGCGACGGGCTGGATCAGAAACTGCTGCTGCGCGGCGACGGCACGTCGGTCTATATGACCCAGGACCTGGGGACCGCCCGCCAGCGCTTTGAAGAATACAACCTGGACGAACACATCTATGTGGTGGGAAACGAACAGAACTACCACTTCCAGGTACTGAAACTGATCCTCAAGAAATTGGGATTCAAGTGGGCCGATGCCATCTACCACCTCTCCTACGGCATGGTGGAGCTGCCCGAAGGCAAGATGAAATCCCGCGAGGGCACCGTGGTGGATGCCGACGACCTGATCGAGAAGATGTACAATACCGCCAGGGAGACCTCGCTCGAGCTGGGCAAGCTGGAAGGCATGAGCGAAGCGGAGCAGGACGAGCTTTTCCACACCCTCGGTCTCGGCGCGCTCAAATACTTCATCATCAAGGTGGATCCCAAGAAGACGATGCTCTTCGACCCCAAGGAGTCCATCGATTTCAACGGAAATACCGGTCCGTTCATCCAGTACACCCACGCCCGCATCAAATCCATTCTCCGCAAGGTGGAGGAGCAGGGATGCCGGATTGAGGCCTGCCATGCACCGCTCATTGCCAAAGAGGAGAACATCATCCAGTTGCTGGCCCTCTATCCGGACAAGATCCGCGAGGCGGGCAACGCCTTTTCACCGGCCGTGATTGCCAACTACGCCTATGATCTGGCCAAGGAATTCAACCAGTACTACCATGACACCCAGATTCTTCGCGAAAGCGACGAAGCGGTCCGCTCCCAGCGGCTCGAACTGATCCGGCTGATTGCCGAGGTGCTCGTGAAGGCGATGGGGATTCTGGGTATCAGACTTCCGGAACGGATGTAGCGGCTTCCCGCGCTGCAGCTTCAGCGGCGGCTGCTTCGGCGGCTGCCGCTTCTTCTTTTTCCTTTTCCCACTGCTTATAAGCTATGTGGTAGGCATTGGCGTTGCGCAGGTGGTCCGAATAGGAGCTGGCGAATTCGTGCCGGCCGTCGAACGAGTCGCGCGCGCAGAAATAGAAATAGTTGTGGTGCGCGTAGTTCAGCACGGCATCGATCGCCACGATAGATGGCATCGTAATGGGGCCCGGAGGCAGACCTTTCCGCTTGTAGGTATTGTAGGGGGAATCGATCTTGAGATGACGGTTGAGAATACGGGTCACCCCCTCCTCACGCACCAGAAACTTGACGGTGGGATCGGCTTGAAGCGGAATTCCTTTGTGCAGGCGGTTCAGGTAGACACCGGCAATGACGGGCATCTCATCCGCGAAACGCGTCTCCTCCACGACGATGGAGGCCAGGGTGCTGACCTCGGTCTTGGAGAGGCTCAGCGCGTCGGCCTTGTGGGTGCGCTCTTCATTCCAGAAGGCTTCCCACTCCTTGAACATCCGGGTCACGAAGTTCCCGGGCGTAATGGTCCAGTAAACTTCGTACGTATTGGGGATGAACATGGCCAGGAAAGTCTCCGGCTGGAAACCGTAGGCACGGGCGGTCTGCGGGTCCAGCAGCACGCGGGCAAAATCGGCGGAATCGGCTTCCAGTTTGCTGCCCAGGATGCCGGAGAGGCGCTCCAGCGTGCGGACATGACTGTTGAACGTCAACTGTACCGGCTCCTGCCAGCCGCACGCGAAGGTCCTGACGATGGCCTTGTTGTTCATACCGCGGACAAAGCGGTAGCAACCGGGCTTGAAGCTGTCCTGCAGTTTATAGTACTTGGCAGCGCGGAGGAATGTCTTGGGGTTATCCAGCACACCGCTTTCAATCATGGCCTTGCAGAGATCCTCATAGGTAGCGCTCTTGCTCACCTCCACGATACCGCGGCCCGGAATCACCTCATTGATATTGTCATGCAGAAACGTGCCGTAGTAGTTCAGCCCCGCCAGGGCGGCCACCAGGGCCAGAACCAGCATCACCAGTCCGATTGAAAGCTTTCTGCCTTTTTTTCGCTTGCCCATCATCAATTATTTTTTACGGGGCTGGAGGTAAATCTTCTGCCCGGGAATGGGTTCGTCTCCCTCCTTCATACCATTAGACATATATAAGTTGCGCAGGCGGACGGCATAGCGCTGTGAAAGGTCGTACATCGTCTCCCCCTCTTCCGCCACGTGCATCTCCAGGAACTTGGCGCTGCGGGTGCGCTTCTTCTCCAGATAGATCACCTGTCCGGCCACGATGGGGATCTCCTCCTTCATATCGTTGAAACGCAGCAGTTCCCGCCGGAAAAGACGGAACTCCTTGGCCAGCGATTCGTAGGTATCGTAGCCCTCGGCCAGGATATAGGTGACGCCGTTGCGGCTGTAGACCTGGCGGGCCAGGGAGATGCGGTAGAGCGGGCTGCCCTTGTCGGGGGTGATGCGGACAGACTTCTCCGCCGTAATCGGGGTAGGAATCGCCTCCGCCTCGGGGAATGCATCCCCAGCCACGCCATCGTACTGTGAAAGATTGTTCTGCTCGATGATGGCGATCAGGCGCTGGGCATATTCGGGCGCCGTGGCGTAGCCGGCCTTCTTCAGGCCATAGGCCCAGCCGCGGTAATCCTTGGGATCCAACTCGAAGAGGAAGGCGTAGCGGTCGCGGTAGCGCAGGAATTCAGAGTGGTCGCGGTAGGAATCCTCCACCCGGTCGTATTTGCGAAAACACTCCTGCAGCAGGTCGTCATCGTGATAGATCTTGGCCCCCTGCCAGCCGTGGCACTTGATACCGAAGTGGTTGTTTCCCTCCACGGCCAGCGTGCTGTTACCGTCGGCCGATTCCAGACAGGCCTGCGCCAGCGTGATACTGGCCGGAATGCCGTACTCGACCATCTGGCGGATAGCGATCGCCTTGTAGCGCTCGATATACTCCTGACGCGTGATGCGCTCCTGGGCCGCAAGGCTGCAGAAGGCAAAAAGCAGGAGCAGGATGGGAAGCAGTCTCCGTTTCATAGCAGTGGGCAAAGATCGCAAAAAAGCACTACAATCGTTCCGGAATCGGAATCACGTAGCGGCCGCTCTCCTTAGCCAGTACCGTCTCCGGGAAGATGGCGCGCGCCTCCTCGAGCAGGGGCGTCAGGTCCTTGTAACGCGAAGAGAAGTGCCCCAGAACCAGTTGTTTTGCGCCGGCCTCACGGGCTACGGTGGCAGCCCGGGCGGCGGTGGAGTGATAGCGCGCGTTGGCCTGGTCGTTCATCTCCTCGCCGTAGGTGGCTTCGTGGTAGTTCTGGTCCACTCCTTTCAGCCACTCGCTCTCCTCGGGAAAGGGCGCCGTGTCGCTGCAGTAAGCGGCGCTGCGCCCCAGTCGCATCGGGTTTCCGGCACGGTCCAGCGGCCATTTTTCGCGGAAGAGGAATCCGAAGGTATCGATGCCGTGGTTCAGCGGGAAGGCCAGCACATCCACCGTACGCGTTTCGCAAATCACCTCCGGCGCTTTGGCCGAGAGGAGATGATGGACGATTTCGTAGGCAACGCCTTCACCGAAGTGTCCCTGCCAGAAGTGCAGGATGGATGAGAAGTCGCGCGGCGCGTAGATGTGCAGCGGAGCGGTGCGTCCCAGCATTCCCAGGGTGGAGAGCAGACCGAAGATGCCGAAAACGTGGTCGCCGTGCAGGTGCGAGATGAGGATATTGTCTATCTTCATCATGGAAATCCTGTTCCTGAGCAGCTGTACTTGTGTTCCCTCGCCGCAATCCACCAAAAATAAGCGCCCACGTACATTGAATACGTGAGCGCTCGGATACTTGTCAACAATCGGCTTGGCGGATGCCGTGCCCAATGTTGTCAGGGAGAACTCCATCAGACTACTGGTTCTTCTCCATTTCGTCCTTCAGGGAAGCGAGAGCGGAGATGTCACCAAGGGTCGTCTTCTCCAGATTAGCCTTGATCTTCTTCACGGCCTTCTGGGTGGACTTGGCTTCGCTGTCTTTCTCAGCCACCTCTTCAACCTTTGCTGCTGCATAGGTCTTGGTGTGCGAGAGAAGGATGCGCTTGCTGTTCTTGTTGAACTCCTCGACGCGGAATGCGAGCTTGTCGCCTTCCTTCGGCGGGCTGCCGTCTTCCTTGACGATGTTGCGCATCGAGCAGTAACCCTCGATGTTCTCGTCCAGGGTGATGATGGCGCCCTTGTCAACGAAGGTCTTCACAGTACCCTCGTGGATGGAGCCGACGGTGTAGATGTTTTCGTATGCCTCCCAAGGGTTCTCCTCAAGCTGCTTGTGGCCGAGGCTGAGACGGCGGTTTTCCTGGTCGATTTCGAGAACCACCACCTCGAGCGGCTCACCGATAGCGGTGAACTCGGAAGGATGTTTCACCTTCTTGGTCCAGCTCAGGTCGCTGTTGTGGACGAGACCGTCAACACCCTCTTCCAGCTCGACGA
>JAFSWO010000014.1 GCA_017450165.1 Bacteroidales bacterium
TACGGCGTCAAGAAGGGAACGGAGTATGTCCATTTTGACAATCAGCGTTATCCGTATGTAACCAGTAGCGGCGACCTGACTCCGGTCCGCGAGCGCAACGTCATCTTCGGAAACGCTCAGATTGTTGAGGTGAATGCGTACACGCATACCCTCAATGCCACGATGCAGAACCTTTATTCGGTCATCAAGCTGACGGCAGTCCTTCCTTCCGGCCTCACCTCTTCCGACGTGATCAAGAGTATTCGTCTGGAAACTTCTGCCGGCTATTCTTTCGGTCCGAACGGCAACTGGGGATACCTGGCCGATCCTACAATGGTCCTCACCAAGAACACCGATTATATAGATGTTTACTTCGGCAATATGAATCCGAACGAGGGAACCTCCACCGGCATAAACCTTCCGGGTGACCGCACGCTGGTCTGCTATATGGTCGCTTCCATCAAGGACCAGCCCGCTTCCACTACCTGGACGGTGACCGCTTATCATGAGAGCGGCGATGAATATACGAAGACCATCACCCTGCCGTCGCTCACCTCTTTCGAGGCAGGCAAGATGTACCGCCTGACGGTCAATCTCGAGGGTACGGCTTCCCCCACGCCGCCCGCCGCTACCAACCTGAGCCCGATGAACCATACGGCCAACTGCTACGTGGTGGCTTCCGACACGCCGGGCATCTACAAGATCAAGAACTGCAAGGGAACCGATTTCAATTATCTGAACTCCACCGCAGTTTCAGCGGAGGTGCTCTGGGAGTCCCGGGCCAACGGCATGAATGTTCCTTCGGTTGGTGACATCATCGACGTCTCCGATCCCGCCATTACGAACGGCATCGGCATCTACGACGACGGCTACGTCTATTTCAAGACCACCGGCGCCCGGGGCAATGCCCTGATCGCCGTCAAGGACGGCTCCGGGAACATCCTCTGGAGCTGGCATATCTGGTGCACGGGCGCTTCGTTCGACCCGACGACGGATTACCACGATGCAGACACTTACTACCTGATGAAAGTAAACCTCGGCGGCTTCAGCTACGATTACATGACCGGCGACAGCAACGGAGTGGGCAGCACGGAAACCGCCGGCCTGCTCTACCAGTTCGGCCGCAAGGACCCGTTCCGCGGCGTAAAGAACCTCTATGCCGACAACGATCCGGTTCAGATTTACACCACCAATTCCGGCAACTGGAATTATGTCGAGAGCACCGTCGCGACCGGCACCGTGGCTTACGCGCACGCTCACCCGATGACCTACATCCAGCCGAACCGCAACGGCGGCTATGGCAACATGGACTGGGTCTATACGGAAGGGGAAGAGCTGCAAGCCCGTGACCGCTGGAGCAGCAGCAATGACGATCCCTGCCCGTATGGATGGACCGTGATGGGCAGCTACAACGATATCCTTGGATGGGAAAAATCGGACTATATCCTGAATACCGACAAATATGCCGGCGTCAATTTCTTCCATGCTGATTTCAATGGTAATGTTGACGCGTACTTCCCGTATGCCGGTTATATTGATGAGGATGGGAACGGTATTGTTCAGCAGTATTACGACTATCGTGGATATGGATACTACGATTACTTCCGTTACGCGGGCTTCTATTGGACCACGAGCGGCGGAACCACCAAGTATCGCCAGTTTATGCGCATCCAGGACAGAAAGGCATACGACAACCCCTCCACGATGAACGAAGCAGATGACAACAAAGCTCCTATCGTTGAAATCATGAACACATACAATAGCGTCGATTGGGGTGTCTACATATGGGGACCGCAGATTGGTTGTGGCAATGCCATGTCGGTACGCTGCATGAAGATCAACAACTAACGCACTTCACAGACAACAGGAAGGGCGACCGCAAGGCCGCCCTTCTTTTTTGCTTCGCGCAATAAAACTAAAGGGTGATGAGTTCCTTCTTGATGGCATAGAGCACGAGCTCGACGGTGTTGTTGATGCCCAGCTTGCGGAAAATGTTGTTCTTGATGGTGACAACGGTCAGGTACTTGATGCCCAGTTGTCCGGCGATCTCCTTGTATTGCAGCCCCTGGCAACTGAGGCGGATGACATCGAGTTCGCGCGGCGTGAAAAGGCTGTCGGACGCCTTTTTGGCGATACTGATGCGTTCGATGAGCCGTGCCACGTCGGTTCCGAAGAATTCATATCCGGCCGCAACACTGCGGATGGCGGAGAGCATCGTTTGCCTGTCGCTGCTTTTGGAAAGAAAGCCGTCGATGCCGATATTCAGCAGTGGCTCCAGCGTGGCCAGCGAGGTGTCGCTCGAGAGTACCAGAAGCGCCACGTCGGGCATCTCGGCCCGCATCCGCCGCGCCAGTTCGATGCCGTCCATGCCGGGCATCATAATGTCGAGCAGCATGACATTCGGAAGGCGTTCCATCGAGGCGAGCATGGCGAGCGCCTTGGCCCCGTCCGCCGCCGTGCCGACAATCTCAATGTCGGTCTGCCCTTCCAGCATGGCCCGGATACCCATCAGCATCAGCGGATGGTCGTCTACCAATAGGATGCGGATCGGATCAGCCATTTTCCGGGGTGTTGACAATCAGGATGGTAAAGACGCTGCCGCTGCCCTCTCCGCTCTCCACGAGAAGTTTGCCGCCGCTCTCCTCAATCAGGTCGCGGCTGACCGCCAGTCCGAGTCCGTTGCTGGGTTCGCCGTCGGTGCCGGCGCGACGCCAGGTGGAATCGGCGTTGAAGATTTGAGCGAGCTTGTCCTGGGGAATGCCGACGCCGTGATCAACCACTGAAACGGCGGCACCCTCCGCATTCGGCTCGATCCGGACCAGGACATCACCGCCGCGGTAGGAGAATTTGACGGCATTCGAGAGCAGGTTGCGCAGTACGAGCGCCAGATTATTGCGGTTGGTGCAGACGGAGGCCTCTTCCGGGGATTCCAGCGAAAGGTGGATCTCCTTGAGTTCGGCTGCGCCGGCATATTGCGTAAGGGTTTCGCGGACCAGTTCGGGGAGAGAGAAACGCACGGATTCGGTGGCCCCGTTGCCCACTTTGCGTTTGGCCCAGCGAAGGACGTTTTCAATCAGTTCCACTTCGGATTCCGCCTGCCGCTCCAGCTGCAGGAAAACCTCGTTCATCTGTTCGGGGGAGAGAGAGGCTACGCTTTCGCGGATCATCTGAATCCCGCGCAACTGCGCCACGGCCGGGGAGTGGATATCGTGGGAAATAACCTTCAGCAGGAAGTCTTTCTGGGCGTTGCTCTGTCGGAGACGCCGTTCGCTGCGGTGCTGCCTGAAGGCGAAGACGACGGTGACGCAGGCGGCCGCAATCAGCAGCAGGAGAAGAATCAGAAGGATATCCCGTTGGAGCCGTTTTTTGGCGATATCTTCCTGCTGGGCAGCGATGGTCGCTTCCCTCCGGGCGGTTTCATACTCTACATTGAACAGTTCGAGCGCATTGTTGCGTTTGCTGTCTGCGATTTCTTCCTGAAGACGGGCCGCCTCTTCCAGATAACCATAGGCTTCCTCCGGATGGCTCTCGCGCAGCGAAGCGGCCAGGCGGCTGCAGATCTTTTGCAGCAGCGGCTGGTCATTCAACGCTCGCGCGATGGAAGCTGCTTCTTGCAAATATTTCTGTTCCAGTGTCTTGGAGCCACCTTTCCGCCCATATTCCTGGGCCAGCTGGAAACAGACGATGGCGAGGGATTGCCGGGCGTCATTGTCCCGGAAAACATCCTCGGAAAAGCGGAGGTCAGCGAGCGCCGCCTCGTGCCGGCCTAATGCACTGAGCGGATAGGCCCGCTGGCTCCTCCGGATAGCTTGTCCAAGACGGTTGTTCTGTTGCTGTGCAATCGCTACGGCCCGGTCTGCGAAATGAAGCGCGGTGCTGTCCGCCCCAAGGGCATGATAGACGTCGCAGGCCTTTCCGTAGGCCATGGCCAGCTTGTCCGGGCGGTCCAGCATCTGCTCGTTGGCGATGGCCTCCAGGGCATAATCGAGCGCCAGTTCCGGCTCCCCGGCATAGACATACATCGATGCCAGGTTGATCAGCGAAGAGGTCAAGCCTTTCTGCTCGCCCTGCGCCTTGTCGTAGCGGTAGCAGCGGATCATATACTCCGCCGCCTTGTCGAAAGCCCCGAGCCGCGCGTAGCAGCTGCCCAGAATGGACCAGAACTCGACGGCCTGCTCCTCCGTGATACCGCTCTGCGAAGCCCCCTCCTGCGCCACGCGGATGGCCTCCGGGTAACGGTTCGCGTAATAGAGCTCTTCCGCCTCGGCATACCAATCCCGTGCGGTGCTGTTCAAAGCGCCGGCAAGAAGCATCAGGGTTATGACGAGAAACTTTCGCATACCCTGCAAAAATACACAGAAAAACCCGGAAAGGCGATACATAATAATATGTATCCGCCTCCCCCGCCTATTTCACGACGGTCACCAGGTTGCGGTCGCCGAAGCCGTTGTCCACGCGGGCGCAAGCGGGCCAGAACTTGTTCTCGCGGACCCACGGCAGCGGGTAGGCGGCCTGTTCACGGCCATACTTGTGGTTCCACTGGTCGGCGCAGACCTCTTCTGCCGGGTGGGGTGCCATCCTCAGCGGGTTGTCCTCGGCGTCCAGCTTGCCGGCCTTGATGGCCTCGCACTCGGCGACGATCACCTTGAGCGTCTCGACAAAGCGGTCCAGCTCTGCGAGCGGTTCGCTCTCGGTGGGCTCGATCATCAGCGTTTCGTGCACCGGGAAGGAGAGGGTCGGCGCATGGAAACCAAAGTCCATCAGGCGCTTTGCAACGTCGGTGGCATCCACGCCGTATTCTGCCTTGAAGTGCCGCAGGTCAATGATGCACTCGTGTGCCACGTGACCCTTGGCGCCGGTGTAGAGCGTCCCCAGCTCCGGCAGCAGTTTGGCGGACATATAGTTGGCATTGAGGATGGCGATTTCGGAGACCTTGCGCAGGCCGTCCGGGCCCAGCAACTTGATGTAAGCGTGGGTGATGGGGAGCAGCAGCGGGCTGCCGTAAGGCGCTGCGCCGACTGCATCCATGCCCTTGCCTCCGCACTCCGGTACATCCGGATGGCCCGGCAGGTACGGGGTGAGTCTCTTGCTGGTGCAGATGGGGCCGACACCCGGACCGCCGCCGCCGTGCGGCATGGCGAAGGTCTTGTGGAGGTTGAGGTGGCAGACATCCGCGCCGATCGTGCCCGGGTTGGTCAGGCCCACCTGGGCGTTCATGTTGGCGCCGTCCATGTAGAGGAGGCCGCCGTGGCTGTGGATAATCGCTGCGATTTCACGGATTCGGACCTCGAAGACGCCGTGGGTGGAGGGGTAGGTAATCATCATACCGGCCAGCTTTTCGCCTGCCTCGGCAGCCTTGGCGCGGAGTTCTTCCACGTCGATGTTGCCGTTGTCGTCGCAGCCTACGAGGACAATCTCGAATCCGGCCATCGCGGCGGATGCCGGGTTGGTGCCGTGGGCGGAGGTCGGGATGATCATAATGTTTCTCTCTGCGCCGCCGTTGGCCTTGAGGTAGCGGCGGATGGTCATCAGGCCGGCATATTCGCCCGCCGCACCGCTGGTGGGATGCAGCGAACAGCCGTCGAATCCGGTGATTACGGCCAGGTCGTGTTCCAGTTCGCGGATGACCTGCAGCGTGCCCTCGCACTGGTCGGCCGGTGCATAGGGGTGTACGTTGCCGAATTCGCTCCAGGAGAGCGGCAGCATCTCAACGGCCGCATTGAGCTTCATGGTGCAGCTGCCCAGCGGAATCATCGAGTGGGTCAGGGAGATATCCTTGCGCTCGAGCTTCTTGATGTAGCGCATCATTTCGGTCTCGGAGTGGTAGCTGTTGAAGACGCTCTCGGTCAGGATCGGGGTCTCGCGGACCAGGCAGTCCGGTGCGCCCGGCTTATTGGCGGGGCATCCCTCCTTGCAGCCGAAGATGGCGGAAAGGGCCTGTACCTCAGCGCAGTCGGAGAGTTCGTCGAAGCTGATGCGGATGTGGCCGTCGGCCGTGTAGAAGAAGTTGTAGCCGGCGGCGAGGGCCTTCTCGCGGATGGCCTTCACATCGGCGCCCACCACTTCAATCGTATCAAAGAAGTTCTCCTCAGCCAGCTTGTAGCCTGCCTCACGGAGCTTGTTGGCAAAGGCGTGGGCACGGTGGTAGGCGTTGAGCGCTATCTCGCGGATGCCCTGCGGGCCATGCCAGACGGCGAACATACCGGTCATCGTGGCCATCAGGGCCGTGGCGGTGCAGATATTGGAGGTAGCCCTTTCGCGCTTGATGTGCTGTTCGCGGGTCTGCAGGGCCAGACGGAGTCCCGGCTTGCCCAGACGGTCCACCGAAATGCCGATGATACGGCCCGGCAGGTTGCGTTTATATTGGTCGGCGCAAGCCATGTAACCGGCCACCGGACCGCCGAATCCCATCGGCAGGCCGAATCGCTGCGCGGTACCGCAGGCGATGTCGGCGCCCCAGGCAGCGGGTTCCTTCAGGATGGCGAGGGCCAGCAGGTCGGCATAGGCCGTGACCAGCGCACCGGCGGCGTGGGCCTTGGCGCAGAAAGCCGCATAGTCGCGGACGGCACCGTCGGCAGCCGGATACTGCACGAGCGCACCGACGCACTTCTCTTCAAATTCATAGGTTGCATAATCGCCGACATGGAGTTCAATGCCCAGTCCGCCGGCACGCGTCTTGAGGACGGAGAGGACGGCGGGGAAGAGGTTCTCATCTACGAAAATCACGTTCTTGCCGGCCTTGACGGCGTCGCGGCTGCGGAGTTCGTACATCATGCGCATCGCCTCGGCAGCGGCCGTGGCATCGTCGAGCATCGAGCAGTTGGAGAGGCTGAATCCGGTGAGCGAGGAGATCATCGTCTGGAAGTTGATGAGCGCCTCCAAACGGCCCTGCGAAATCTCCGCCTGGTACGGGGTGTAGGAGGTGTACCAGCTCGGGTTCTCGAAGATGTTGCGGGAGATGACGGCCGGCGTGGCGGTGCCGTAGAAGCCCTGGCCGATCAGCGAGCGGAACGGTTTTCTTGTTGAGTTCATCCAGCGTGGCGCAGCCGAGGGCCTTGAGCATCAGCTGTTCGTCTGCCTGACGCGGACCATTGTGTCTGTCAACGAATTTCAGGGGCATATCGATGGTTTTAGATTGTTATTTCGAATAATCGTACAAAGATAGAATTTTTGCCGACATCTTTTGCTAATTTTGCAGCCGCGATGGCGAAAGTGAAGACCATAGAAATCAAGAACCGCAGAGCCTCCTTTGAATATGAGTTTTTGGAGCGCTACACCGCCGGAATTGTCCTGAGCGGCTCGGAGATCAAGAGCATCCGCGCCGGCAAGGCTTCGCTGGTGGATGCATGGTGCTATTTCACCCCGGCGGGAGAACTCTTCGTGAAGGGGATGAACGTGGCCGAGTACTGGTGGGCCTCCGCTTTCAGCCGCCACGATCCCAAGCGCGACCGCAAGCTGCTGCTCACCCGCCGCGAGCTGCGCAAACTCTCCCGCGCCGTCAAGGAGAAGGGGCTCACCGTGGTCGCCACCCGCCTCTTTATCTCCGAGGGCGGCTACGCCAAGCTCGACATCGCCCTGGCCCGCGGCAAGCGCGAATTCGACAAGCGCGAATCCATCAAGGAAAAAGACATGCGGCGCGACCGCGACCGGGAGTAGCTACACCTCCATCCACTCGATTTTGATGCCGCGGCGTTCCATGCCGCGGAACCAGGTCATCTGCCGTTTGGCGAACTGGTGGATGGCGATGCGCAGCTTTTCCACCATCTCGTCGTAGCCCATCGCCCCGGTCAGGTAGAGGGTCAGATACTTGTATTCCAGCCCGTAATAGATCAGGTCCTCCGGCGGGATGCCCCGCTCCAGCAGACCCCGGACTTCGTCCACCATCCCTTCGCGGAGCCGCGCCTCCAGCCGGGCGTCGATGCGCGCGTTGCGCACTTCGCGCGAAACCAGCAGCCCGATATAGCGCGTCTTCTTGGGCAAAAAAGAGGTATGCGTCACCGGGTGAGACTCCTCATAGAGGGCGATTTCCAGCGCGCGGATCAGCCGCTGGCGGGTATCGTAATCAGTGGTGTTGTGCGGGGTGCGCAGCGCTTCGTAGCGGGCGATCAGCGTTTCGGTGGGCAGCGCCTCGAGTTCCGCCCGCAGTGCCGGGTTGGCCGGCACGTCCGGCAGGTAGTAGCCGCAGGTGGCCGCCTCCAGGTAGAGCCCGCTGCCCCCGCAGAGGATCGGCGTCTTGCCCCGGGAGACGATGTCCCGGTAGGCCGCCTCGAAGTCGTGCTGGTAGCGGTAGATATTATACTTCTCGCCGGCCTCGGCGATATCGATCAGGTGGTAGGGAATCCCCCCGTAATCGGCCAGGTCCTTGCCCGTACCGATATCCATGCCGCGGTAAACCTGCCGCGAATCGCCCGAGAGGATCTCCCCGTCGCACCGCCGCGCCAGAGACACCGCATAGCGCGTCTTGCCGCTGGCCGTAGGCCCCAGCACGCAGACCAGGTCGGCGCCGCGCAGAACATTATCGTCCCCTTTGCTCATAACTCATTCGTAAATAGATGAAAATCAGGATGGAGAAAGCCATCAGCGAGGAGCCTCCGTAACTGACCAGCGGTAGCGGGATGCCGATGACCGGCATCAGCCCGATGGTCATGCCGATATTGATCAGGACATGCATCAGGATGCAGGCCGCCACGCACCAGCCGTATACCCGCGCAAAGCGGTTGTTCTGCTTTTCGGCCGACGAAATCAGGAAGAGGATCAGCAGGATATAGCAGAGGATCACCCCGCAGGCCCCCACGAATCCCCACTCTTCGCCCACCGTGCAGAAGATAAAGTCGGTGCTCTGCTCGGGGACAAAGTCGAAACGGGTCTGCGTGCCGGCCAGGAAGCCCTTGCCCGAGAAGCCGCCCGAACCGATGGCAATCATGGACTGGTGAACGTTGTAGCCGGCCCCCATCGGGTCGTCGCGGATGCCCAGCAGCGATTCGATGCGCAGCCGCTGGTGGTCCTGCAATACCTTGTAAACCACGGTATTGGTAGAAAGAATCAGCGCCGCGCCGGCCAGATAGACTACCAGCGTATGGCGCAGCAGCGACTCGCGTTTGCGGAAGAGCGAGCGGATGATCAGGAAGAGGGCGGCGGGCGCCGTGAGCAACAACAGCCATATTTCCGGATTCAGCCGCCCCAGCACCGGCGCAAGGGCTTCAATCCGGCAGAGCCGTGGCAGGAAAGCCAGCGCCGCGATGGCCACGACCCCGTAGAGCAGGATCTTCAGTTCGCGCCGCTCTACGGTCACCCAGATGAGCAACACCCCCGCCAGAATCAGCATCGCGGCAAAAGGGGAGAGCACCAGCGACAGGATGGCCAGCGCAATGGCCAGGATGCCCAGTGGGAGCACCCAGCGGTTCATTCCCTCGCGGTAAAAGACCAGCAGGAATCCCATGTAAACCAGCGCGAGTCCGGTCTCTTTTTCCAGCAGGATCAGCCCCATCGGCACGAGCAGGAGCAAAGCGAGCCGCACCACGTCCCTCCGGTTCCGGAAGGAGAAGGTGAACTTCTCCATCACCGTGGCGATGGCCAGCGACACGGCAATCTTGGAGAACTCGGCGGGTTGCAGGCGCAGCGGCCCCAGCACCAGCCACGACTTGGAGCCGTTGACCGTGGTCCCCACGAAGATGGTGGCGGCCAGCAGGGCCAGCGTGAGGAAGTAGATCCACCAGACAAACACGTTGTAAAAACGCGACGGCACGGCAAAGAGCAGCAGGACGTCCAGCGCCAGCACAATCCCGAACCAGATGAGCTGCATGCCGTATTTGGTGTTCCAGCTCCAGCCGGCCGCAGCCAGGCTGGCGGCCTCCCCGGTGGAGGAGGAGTAAATGTTCACCAGCCCGAAGAGAATCAGGGCGAAATAGCAGATCACGATCCGCCATTCAATGCGTTTTCGGAGGGTATGGCGGCTGTGGATCATCGCTTGACTCTGACTTTATGCAGGAGGTTGGCGGATTCGATCCGGTTCTCCAGCCATTTGCGTTCGGGCGCGATCCCGTCGTGCAGATACTGCTCCACCAGCAGCGAGGCGATCGGGGCGGCCCAGGTGGCACCGAATCCGGCATTTTCGATATAGGCGGCTACGGCAATCTGCGGGTTCTCGGCGGGAGCGAAACAGATAAAGACGGAGTGCTCGTCGCCGTGCGGGTTCTCCGCCGTGCCGGTTTTGCCGCACACGATGACCCCGGGGATGCGGGCGATGCGCGCCGTGGCGCCGGCCCCGCCGTTTACCGCAAGGCGCATGCCGTCGATCACCGTTTCATAGTGCAGCGAATCAAACGGCGTGTAGTGCCGCTCGCGGAAGCGGCCGTCGATCGGGCATTCAGGCCGGTCTTTCTGGATATGAGGGATATAGTAGTAGCCGCGGTTGGCAATCGTGGCGGCCAGGTTGGCCAGATGCAGCGGGGTGATGCCCAGCTCGCCCTGTCCGATGGAAAGCGAAACGATGGAGAGCGATTTCCAGGCATTCTTTCCGTGAATGCGGTCGTACCGTTCGGCTGTCGGCATCATGCCGCCCAGCTCGCCCGGAATATCGGTTCCCAGTTTGCTGCCGATTCCGAAGCTCCGGACATAATCGCTCCACGCTTCGAACCCCTCCCGAACGCTGCCGTATTTGGGATTGTCGATGATGGCGCGGAAGGTGTGGCAGAAATAGGCGTTGCACGACATCATGATGGCCTGCTTCAGATCGAGCGGGCTCGGATGGGCGTGGCATCCCACCGTCAGCCGGCCTACGCGGTAGCCTCTCTGGCAGGGGAAGCGGGTTTCGGGTTGGATGACCCCCTCCTGCAGGCCGATCAGGGCGTTGACCAGCTTGAAGACGGAGCCCGGCGGCTGGGGCGACTGCACCGCCCGGTTGAACATGGGCCGGTAGGGATCGGTGACCAGCTGGGAATAATACTTGTTGATTTCCGCCAGGTAGGAGACGTCGATACCCGGGCTGGAGACCATGGCCAGGATGTCTCCGGAAGACGGTTCGATGGCTACGAGCGACCCCACCTTGTTCTGCATCAGCTTCTCGCCGAAGGCCTGCAGCGGTGCGTCGATCGTGGTGTAGATGTCGGTGCCGGCCACGGCGGGCTTGTCATAGAGGCCCTCCTCATAGCGGTCTACGATCCGGTTGTGCACGTCGCGGTAATAGATGGCATATCCCTTTTCGCCGCGCAGCGTCTGTTCGAAAGCCTCCTCCATGCCGGTCTTTCCGGCATAGTCGCCGCTGCGGTACTCGGGGTTCTTTTTGATATAGTCCGCATCCACCTCGGAGATATAGCCCAGCAGGTTGCCGCCCGCATGGTAGTTGTAGGTCCGGGCGGTGCGGGGGATTCCGTCGAAGCCCGGGAACTGCTCCATCTGCTCGGCGAAAACGCTGTACTGCCGGGCCGGCACCTGCTTGAGCAGCACCTGCGGCTGATGTCCGATCTTGCTCCGGTAGAGCCGCCACTCGCGGAACCGCGCCTTGACGAAGGCCGTATCTACGTCGAAGATCCGGCAGAAGGCCACCGTGTCGAAAGGCTCCTTGATGACGGCCGGTGTGACCATGATGTCATAGGAGATCTTGTTGCCCACGATGATGCGGCCGTCGCGGTCTCGGATGAGGCCGCGGGCCGGGTAGCGGGTCTCGTATTTGAGGGCGTTGTTCTCCGCGTTGACGCGGTATTTCCGATCGATGATCTGGATATAGAAGAGCTTGCCGACAATGACCGCGAAAACCGCGAGGATGACGGCAATCAGCACAACCTTGCGATAGGAGAAGCGGTCCATATCAACTCTTCTCAGGCAGGAACAGACTCAGCAGTGCGGCCAGCGACACGTTCACGACGACCGAGAGCAGGATCTTGGCCAGGATGAAGAGAACCGGCGTGAGCGTGAAGCCGTCGAAGATGACGTAAACCGACAGGTAAACGGCGTAGGTGGCCAGGGTATACTTGAGGTAGGGCCATACTCCAATGCTTCGCACGGTGGGGGTCCAGGCGGGATTCTGTCCGTCGGGACTGACAAGCGCCCGGAAGAGCGGCTCCTTTACCGCCGCCAGAATGACCGCGGCACCGGCATTGACGCCGGGCACGCCGCACGTGGCCAGGTCGGCCGCCAGCCCCAGCCCAAAGGCCAGCACCATGGAGAGCCGTACGTCCCAGGTCGGCGGAATGGCGATCAGGATCAGCGGAATGAAGCAGAAGTGCAGCCAGGCCCATCCGTCGAAATGGTTCCCGACAATCACCTGCAGCACGAAGACGAGCAGATAGTAGATCCAATGGGCTACGCTACCTCGCATGGCTCAGCTCCTTCAGGGTTAGGGCGTCCCGGTCCGTCACGATATAGACGTGACGCAGGACGTTGAAGTTCTGGAACAACTCCACCTGCATTTCCAGGGAAACGCCGTCGGATGAGATTTTCCGAATGACGCCCAGCGGGATGTCAGGCGGATAGATGGCGGAATAACCGCTGGTGCGAACCGTGTCGCCCTCGGCGGTTTGCGTATGCATGGGAACCTCCGTTAGGGTAGCCAGGCGGGGAGAACGGCCGCCCCAGCGGAGCAGACCGAAGGCCCCGCAGGGTTCGATGCGCGCACTCACGCGCTGCGCCGTGTTGAGGAACGATTCCACCCGGCAATAGCGACGGCTCACGGCGCTTACCACGCCCACCACGCCGTCTCCGGTGATGACCGCGCTGCCCGGCGTCACTCCGTCGTCGGAGCCCTTGTCCAGCATCAGGTGGTTCCGCTGGCTGCCGGTGGAATTGTGGATGACGGTAGCCAGGGTGTAGGAGAAGCGGCCGGGGGCGGGTTCATCGGGCGTGTCGGGGGCGGCCGGAAGGGCTGCCAGGGCGTTGCGCAGGGCGAGGTTCTCGCGGGCGAGCCGCTCGTTCTCCTTGCGGTATTCGAAGAAGTGGGAGATGTTGTCGGTCTGTTTCCAGATGGCATGGTTGATGCGGTCCGACAACCCCAGCAGCTGATAGCGGCTGGCGGTGCTGCCGCGCGCGATCAGCATCACCGCGAAGGCTTCGAGGATGAGGAAAATCGCCGCAGTGGTCAGGGTCTGTATGAGACGGCCCCTTCGCATCGCGCTAACGCATCAGGAAGGGGTAGTTCGAGACGTTCTTCAACGCATTGCAGGTTCCGCGGGCCACGGCGCGGAGCGGGTCGTCGGCCACGTGGAACGGGATATTCATCTTGTCGGACAGGCGTTTGTCCAGGCCGCGCAGCAGGGCGCCGCCGCCGGTGAGGAAGATACCCTTCTTCACGATATCGGAGTAGAGCTCCGCCGGGGTCTGTTCCAGTACGGACATGATGGCGGTCTCGATGCGTGCCAGCGACTTGTCCAGGCAGTGGGCGATCTCCTGCGAGGTGATGGCGGCTTCCACCGGGTGCACCGTCATCAGGTTCGGTCCGCTGACCGTGCAGGGCTCCACCGGTTCGTCGAGATCGGTGATGGCGGCGCCGACTTCAATTTTGACGCGCTCGGCGGTGATTTCACCCACCTTGATGTTATACTGCTGGCGGAGATACTGCTGAATATCGGAAGTGAAGACATCGCCGGCCGTCTTGATGCTCTGGTCGGCCACGATGCCGCCCAGCGAAATGACGGCGATCTCCGTGGTGCCGCCGCCGATATCCACGACCATGCTGCCCGAGGGCGCGGTGACATCCAGTCCGATTCCCAGCGCGGCTGCCATCGGCTCAAAGATCAGGTAGATGTCCCGTCCGCCGGAGCGCTCCACAGCGTCCCGCACGGCGCGTATCTCCACGGCCGTACTGCCGGAGGGAATGCAGACCACCATCCGGAGGTTTGGCGTGAAGAAACTGCGCTTGTAGTTGATCATCTTGATGAAGCCGCGGATCATCATTTCGGCGGCATCGAAGTCGGCAATCACGCCGTCTTTCAGCGGGCGGACCGTCTTGATGGTGGGGCTGGTGCGTTCATGCATCCGCTTGGCCTCCATGCCTACGGCTTTCAGGGTGTTGTTGGACTTGTCGATCGCAACGATCGAGGGTTCGTCGATGACCTTCTGGTCATTCATGTAAATCACGGTATTGGCCGTTCCGAGGTCAATCGCGAGTTCCTGGGTCAAAAATGAAAATGCCATAGTGGGACAAAGATAAGAAATTCGAACGGGAAAAATGCTATTTTTGCAAAGGATTTCTGAACCTTTTTTCATGGAAAATAACAACCGGTATGCCGTGGTCCTGGCGGCGGGCGAAGGAAGGCGGATGCACAGTGCGCTGCCCAAGCAATTTATGGAGCTCGACGGCAAGCCCATTCTGCGCTGTACCCTCGAGCGTTTCCTGGAATTCGACCCGCAGATCCACCTGATTGTGGTGCTGCCCTCAGACCGGATCGATTACTGGAAAGAGTACTGTCACCATACCGGATTCCGCCCCTCCATGCGACTCGTGGCGGGCGGCCTCACCCGGTTTCATTCCGTGCAGAATGCCCTGGAATATGTTCCGGAAGATGCCGTGGTGGCCATTCACGATGGCGTACGGCCGTTGATCGCCCCCGATTTTCTGGCGCAACTCTTTGCCCAGGCCGCCCGCAGTGAAGCGGTGATTCCCGTGCTTCCGCTGGTGGAATCGGTGCGCGAACTGCAGGGAGCCGGCCTCTCGCGGGCCGTGGACCGCAGCCGCTTCGTTTCCGTCCAGACGCCCCAGCTTTTCCAGGCAGGGGCACTCAAGCGCGCCTATGCGCAGCCCTATTCGCCGGCCTTCACGGACGACGCCACGGTGGCCGAGTCCCAGGGTATAAAAATTTCTCTCTGCGAGGGGCGCAGAGAGAACTTGAAAATCACCGCACCGGAAGACCTGGTGCTGGCCCGCGCTATTTTATCTCGTCCGGCGGAAAATCTTTGACCCAAACCTGACGGTTGAAGGCCTCGTCCAGGGAGACGTAGGTATGCGTCTTTACGACGTACGGTACCTTCTGGATGCTGTGCATGATCACCTTCATCAGATGCTCGTGGTTGAGGCAGTAAATCTTCAGCAGCAGTGCGAAGTCTCCGGCCACGAAGTGGCACTCCACGACGGCCGGGATCTTCTTCAGATCCGCAACGATTTCATCATAGTGTTCAGCCTTGCTGAGGGAAACGGCTACGAAGGCGCAGACATTCAGACCCAGCGCCTTGGGCTTGACCAGAATCCGGCTGCCGGCAATGATGCCGTTGGCCTCCAGCCGCTTTACGCGCTGGTGGATGGCAGCACCGGAGACGCCGCATTCACGAGCGATCTCCAAAAAGGGCATTCGGGCGTTTTTTGCCAGGAATCCAAGAATCTTCTGGTCGGTCGGGTCGAGTTGATAGGAAGTGGCCATATCGGTAGATATTTGATGATTCAGCAGGGTTAATGCCGACAAAGATAGATGATTTCTTACAAATTGTTACGTTTTTTACAAAAAAAATAAGCAACCGTACGATAAGTCGCTGTCCGGTTGCTACTTGTATAGGTGTGAAATCGATACTTAACGCCCGTTCCGGCGGCTGCCAGCCCGTTTGGGGCGGCTGGATGTGGTGCCGCCGTCCACGATGGATTTGGCCTTTTCCGCATCGAGCGAAGCGGGGTCGATACTGCGAGGAATCTTGTAGTTCTGCCCGTTACATTTGATATAAGGTCCGTAACGGCCCGAGAGAACCTGGATGCCGTACTGTGGGAACTCGGCAATCGGTCCGATAGCGGTGCGTTTCAGTTCGTCATCGATGATTTTCAGTGCCTCTTCAGCGGTCAGCGTGTAGGGGCTCATCTCCTTGGGAATGGAGGCGAAACGCGCCTTGGGGCTGCCCTCGGGGGTGAAGCGGATGTAGGGACCGTGCGATCCGACGGCCGCCACGACATCGGCTCCCTGGTACTGCGCCACGGTGCGGGGCAGGGAGAGCAGGCGGAGGGCATCCTCCAGGGTGATGCTCTCGATCAGCTGACCCTTCTCCAGTCCGGCGAACTTCTTCTGCGGATCGTCGTCGGCACCCAGCTGTACCACCGCGCCGAAGCGGGCGATCCGGGCGATGACGCTCTTGCCGGTGGCCGGGTCTACGCCCAGTTCGCGTTCATCCTTCTGGATGCGCTCTGCCAATCCGGCGCCGACACTCTGGTGGAACGGGGTGTAGAACTCACCGATCATCTTGTTCCACTGAATATCGCCCTCGGCGATTTTGTCGAATTCCTCCTCCACACGGGCCGTGAAGCCGTAGTCCACGATATCCGGGAAAGTGCGGCCCAGGTAGTCCGTCACGGCGATTCCGATATTCTCGGGGAAGAGCTTGCGCTTCTCCGCTCCGCACTTTTCCGTGTGGGATGAGGTGGAAATCGTATCGTTGGAAAGCTTGATCCGGTGGAACGAGCGGGTCTCGGCGGGGCGGTTGCCCTCAATCACGTAGCCGCGGTCCTTGATAGTCTTGATAGTGGGTCCGTAGGTGGACGGACGGCCGATTCCCAGCTCCTCCAGCTTCTTCACGAGGCTGGCCTCGCTGTAGCGCGGCGGAGCCTGGGTGTAGGTTTCGGTGGCATTGATCTCGCAGTAAGTCGCCTTCATGCCGTTCTTCATTTCCGGCAGCTGGATGCGCGGGGTCTCCTCCTCTTCATCGTCGGTGCCCTCAATATAGACCTTCAGGAAGCCGTCAAAGAGAATCCGTTCTTCCTGCGCGACGAACCGCTCTTCCAGTCCGTTTGCCGTGAGTGCTACGGTGGTCCGCTCCAGGCGGGCATCCGCCATCTGCGAAGCGATGGTGCGCTTCCAGATCAGCTCATAGAGCCGCTTTTCCGATGCGGTACCGTTGATCTGGCTGTTGTCTATATAGGTAGGGCGGATGGCCTCATGGGCTTCCTGCGCTCCCTTGGTGCGCGTCTTGTAATTGCGCGGTTGGGAGTACTCTTCTCCGAAAGTGCTGATAATCTGACCCTTGGCGGTATTGATGGCCAGCGAGGAGAGGTTCGTGGAGTCGGTTCGCATGTAGGTGATCAGACCGGCCTCATAGAGTTTCTGGGCGATGGACATGGTCTGGTTGACCGACATGCCCAGCTTGCGCGAAGCCTCCTGCTGCAGCAGGGAGGTGGTGAAGGGCGGGGGCGGGGTACGGAACGCCTCTTTCTTCTGGACGTCCGCAATGCTGAAGATGGTGCCGCGGCACTGCTCGAGGAAGGCCCGGGCCGATTCGGCCGATTCAAACTTTTTCTCGAGCGAGGCACGGATGCGGGCACCCCCCTCCAGGGAGAAAACGCCCTCTACCTTATAATATTGCTGTGCATTGAAGGCGTTGATTTCGCGTTCGCGGTCTACAATCAGCCGCACGGCCACCGACTGCACGCGACCGGCCGAAAGGCCGCTGCGGATTTTCTTCCACAGCACCGGGGAGAGTTCGTATCCCACCAGACGGTCGAGCACGCGGCGGGCCTGCTGGGCCCGGACCAGGTTCATGTCGATGCCGCGGGGATTCTCCACGGCATGCAGGATGGCATTCTTCGTGATCTCGTGGAACACGATGCGCTTGGTGCGGTCCGCGGGAAGATGGAGCGTCTCGGCCAGGTGCCAGGCGATCGCCTCTCCCTCGCGGTCTTCATCGGAAGCCAGCCAGATGGTCTGGGCGGCAGCCGCTGCGTTCTTCAGCTCTGCAACCACCTTTTTCTTGTCGGCAGGGACAATGTAATCCGGCTGGAAACCGGCGGCGGTATTTACAGAGAGCTTATCGGAAGGCAGGTCACGTACGTGGCCGAAACTGGCTTTTACGGTGTAATCCTTGCCCAGGAATTTTTCGATGGTCTTGGCCTTGGCAGGCGACTCGACGATGACAAGATTGGCGCTCATATCCGTTCTCCTCTTTTTGATTCGGGACTGCAAAGTAAGGGACAAAGAAGGCAATAATCCAAATTTTTATTCCTACTTTTGCAACGTGAAAAAGCTTTAACGAAGTTAAAATTTTTTATGGCAAAGAAAGCGACAAAATGGTTCTGGGGAGTCGTCCTGACGCCTATTGCGATCTTCCTTGTCACCCTGCTGTGCGTGGCGATTTTCGCAGAGATTCCCTCCTTCGAGGAGCTCGAAGATCCCAAGAGCAACCTGGCTACCCTGCTGATCTCTGAAGACGGCAAAGTATTCAATACCTATCATATAGAGAATCGTTCGTTCGTCAAATTCACCGACCTTCCGCAGTCGCTGGTCGATGCGGTGGTCGCCACGGAGGACGCCCGGTTCTACAAGCATTCCGGGATCGACTTCCGCGGCCTGGGCCGTGTGGGTTTCAAGACGCTGCTGCTGCGCCGTTCCAGCCAGGGCGGCGGCTCCACCATCACCCAGCAGCTGGCCAAAACCCTCTATCCCCGTGAGGAACTGGGCGGAAACAAGATCGGCCGGACCGTCAAGATGGTGGGCATCAAACTCAAGGAGTGGATCACGGCGGTCAAACTGGAGCGCAACTACACCAAGGACGAGATCGTCACGATGTATTTCAACGCCATCTTCTTCGGCAGCAACGCCTACGGTATCAAAGCCGCCTCGAGCACCTTCTTCGGCAAGGAACCGTGCGACCTGACCATCGAGGAGGGGGCCTGCCTGGTGGGTATGGTCAACAAGCCGACCCGCTACAACCCGGTGCTCAACTACGAACAGTCGCTCAAGCGGCGCAACCACGTACTGCACCAGATGGCCAAGTACGACTATATCACCAAAGCGGAGCGCGACAGCCTGCAGGCGCTGCCCATCACCCTCTGCTACCAGCAGCAGGATCACAACGCCGGCCTGGGCTCCTATTTCCGCGACATGCTCCGCCGCACGATGAGCGCCAAGGAGCCGCACCGCTCCTCGTATCGCCAGTATGAGGATTATGCCGTGGACTCCACCCTCTGGAGCGACGATCCGCTCTACGGCTGGCTCAACAAGAATCATAAACCCGACGGCACCCGATACAACCTGGACAAGGACGGTCTCCGCATCTATACGACGCTCGACACGCGCATGCAGCGCTATGCGGAAGAGGCGGTGGCCGAGCACCTGGGCGGCGAGTTGCAGTCCATCTTCTCCAAGGAACTGGCTACCAAGCGCAAACGTCCTTTCTCCGACGACACCCCGCAGGATGTGGTCAACCTGCTGATGAAGCAGGCCATGCGCTGGAGCGACCGCTACATGGGCATGAAGGCGGAAGGCGTGCCCGATGCCGAAATTGAGAAATCGTTCCACGAAAAGACGCAGATGCGCCTCTTTGCCTGGAACAAGAAGGGCTATGTGGATACCCTGATGACGCCCTACGATTCCATCAAGTACTACAAGTCGTTCCTGCGTTCCGCCCTCATCGCGATGGAGCCCAATACGGGTAAGGTCAAGGCCTATGTGGGCGGGCCGAACTATCGCTACTTCAAGTACGACAATGCGCGCCAGGGAAAGCGGCAGGTGGGTTCCACCATCAAGCCGTTCCTCTATACGCTGGCCATGCAGGAGGGGTTCACGCCGTGTGACAAGGTGGTCAACGTGCCCTACTCTTTCCAGCTGCCGGATACCGTCTGGACCCCGGCCAGCACGGACCGTGCCGAATATATCGGCCGCACCGTCACCCTCAAGTGGGGTCTCACGCACAGCTCCAACAACATATCGGCCTACCTGATGAAGCAGTTCGGCCCCGTGGCCATGGTGGAAATGTGCCGCAAGATGGGCATCGGCAGTTTCCTGATGCCGGTCTATTCGCTCTGCTGCGGCTCGTGCGACCTTTCGGTTTACGAGATGGTGGCGGCCTACAACGTCTTCCCCAGCCGCGGCGTCTATTGCTCGCCGATGCTGGTCACCCGCATCGAGGACAAGTCGGGCAACCTGCTCTCCTCCTTCTCCACCCGCAAGAAAGAGGCGATCGGCGACCCTACGGCCTACCTGATGGTCAACCTGATGCAGGGTGTGGTCAACGAGGGTACGGCGGGCCGCCTCAAGTATAAATATGGTATGACCAACGTGGCCGGCAAGACCGGCACCACCAACGACCAGTCGGACGGTTGGTTTATCGGGTACACCCCGAAGTTGACGGCCGGCGTCTGGGTGGGTGCGGAAGACCGCCAGGCACACTTCGAGAGCCTCTACTACGGTTCCGGTTCCAATATGGCGCTCCCCATCTGGGGCATTTTCATGAAGAAGGTCTATGCCGATCCTTCTATCCGCATCGGGCCGGACGATCAGTTTACCGCTCCCCTGGGGTGGAACATGCGGCTCGACTGCACCGGATCGGATGAGGACCTGAATGCGGCCAAGAGCACCGGAAACAGTGACGATTATTTCTTTTAATCCAAGATATGACCCGTAAAAAAGTTGCGCTTATCTACGGAGGAAACTCTTCTGAATGGGAGATTTCCATTCTCAGCGGCAAGAATGTGGCCGCGAATCTCGACAAGTCCCGCTACGACGTCTATGAAATCCTGCTCCACGGTACGGACTGGAGCGTCTGCGATCCCGAGGCGGAAAAGCCGGTCCCGATCGCGCAGGTGGACAAGACCGATTTTTCCGCGGTGATCGACGGCCGGAAGGTCAAGTTTGACGTGGCCTTCCTGATGATCCACGGCACCCCCGGTGAGAACGGTCTGCTGCAGGGCTATTTCGAGATGATGAGGATCCCGTTCACCACCTGTTCCTCTTTCGTATCTGCCCTGACTTTCAATAAGTTCTCCTGCAAGGCGTTTTTGCGCGACGCGGGTGTTCACCTGCCCAAGGACTACTTCATCCGTCGCGGATCCGACTGGAAAGAAGAGACCGTGATCGAGCGGCTCGGACTGCCGGTTTTCGTCAAGCCTGTGGATGACGGCAGCAGTTTCGGCGTCACCAAGGTGAAACGCATCGAGGATCTGCGTGCGGCGGTGGATTTCGCCTTTGAAAAGAGCGACGGCGTCCTGATCGAGGAGGCTATTTCCGGCCGCGAGGTGACCGAAGGGGTCTTCTGCCGGAAGGGCGAGATCATCCCGCTGCCCATTACGGAGATTGTCTCGGAGAATGAATTCTTCGACTACGAAGCCAAGTACCTGGGTAAGAGCCTGGAAATCTGCCCGGCACCCATCCCCGAGGCCGTGGCGGCCCGCGTCCGCGAGGCCAGCGTGGCCATCTACAAACACTTTGGCTGCAACGGTGTGGTCCGCATGGACTATATTGCTGACGGCGAGACGGTTTACTTCCTGGAAGTTAACACCGTGCCGGGTATGACCAAGATGAGTCTGATCCCCAACCAGGCCCGCGCCGCCGGCATGTCCGTCAGCGACTTCATCAACATCATCCTCGACGAAGCCCGGGTATGACCTATCGGGAGTTCAAGGACTTGGCCGTTGAACGGCTCGCGGCACTCTATCCCGCCGAGGAGGCCCGCGCCATCGCCGTCCGGCTCCTGACCGCCCGTCTGAACGTTCCAGCCTACAAGATTGCCGCCGAACCGGCCACGCCGATCCCCGCCGACGCCCTCGGCGCCGCAACGCCGGACGCCGGACTCCTCGCCGATCTTGCGCGGCTCGCCGAGGGCTGCCCGCTGCAGTACGTGCTCGGCTTTACCGAATTCTGCGGGCTTCGCATCCGCGTGGCCCCCGGCTGCCTGATTCCCCGTCCCGAGACGGAAGAGCTGGTCTCGCTGATCGTGGACCGTTTCGGCGCTCCTGCGTCCGTCTGCGGCTCGGCCGCAGATGACACCCTCCGGAATCCGGCCAACATCCTGGATCTGTGTACGGGGTCGGGATGTATTGCGTATGCGCTGGCGGATGCCTTTCCCGATGCGCAGGTTTTCGCCTGCGACCTCTCCGAGGCGGCGCTGACCATTGCCTGCAAGCAGCGCGTGAAGTTGCCCGGCGCCCGCCCGGTCTTCTTCCAGGCCGATGTGCTCGGCACTCCACCGGCCGGCCTCCCGAAGTTCGACCTGATCGTTTCGAATCCGCCCTATGTGCGGGAGTCCGAACGCGCTGCAATGCGGCGCAATGTGCTTGATTATGAGCCCGCCGAGGCACTCTTCGTTCCCGACGACGACCCGCTCCGCTTCTACGCCGCCATCCGCCGCTGGGCCGACGCCCTGCTGGCTCCCGGCGGCGAACTCTGGTTCGAAATCAACGAGGCCCTCGGCCCCCAAACCGCCGCCCTCTTCAACGGCTCTGTCGAACTCCTCCAGGATCTCTCCGGCCGCGACCGTTTCCTCCGTATCATTTTGTAACCATTGAGCGCGGAGTAGAATCGCAACCATCTCATAGATAGTTAGTTAAGAATTGATAGTGTGCTCAATCTGCTCTCGGATGCGGGACTGAGCACGTTGCGAAAAGATAACTGACAGAGTATCAGTTATTTGTAAAAATGGTGCGTGCTCAATGATTGCAAATACCTGACCGACACGCCAGCGACGAAATCATGGATTGGACTGAATGGCGTTTCATGGAAAGACTATGCTCAGGCGGCCCAGGTGTCCCAAAACCGAACCCCGGCGACTATTCTTTGTCTTCCGGGCGGGCGTCGTTGATGGTGAGCTGTTCGCCTTCGCTGTGGGCGATGATGACGGCGCCGCAGGAGTCGCCGTAGGTGTTGATCATCGTGCGGGGCATATCGCAGAACTGCTCCACGGCCAGGACGATACCGACGCCTTCCAGCGGCAGGCCGACTGCGCCGAGGACAATCGCGAGCATCACCATGCCGGCCATCGGAATGCCGGCCGTGCCAATGGCGGCGAGCAGCGCTGTAAAGACGATCACAATCTGCTGAACCAGCGACAGATCAATGCCATAGGCCTGGGCGATAAAGATGGCGGCCACGCACTCATAGAGCGCCGTGCCGTTCATGTTGATGGTGCTGCCCAGCGGCAGGACGAAACTGGCGATCTTGCTCGATACGCCGCACTTCTCCTGGGAATCCCGGATGTTGATGGGGAGCGCCGCGCCCGACGAGCAGGTTGAGAAGGCGGTCAGCAGGGCCGTGGACATCTTGGACATGTGCTTCCAGGGATTCTGCTTGCCGAGCACGCGGACCAGCAGCGGCAGGATCACTCCGCCCTGGATCAGCAGGCCGCCCCAGACCACGAGCACGAAGACCCCGAGGCTCTTGACCATGCCCCAGAGTGCACCCGGGTCGTTGGCCTGCTTGCCCACGATGGTGGCCACGATGGCGAAGACGCCGTACGGCGCCAGCTTGATGATGGCGAAGGTGATCTTCATAATCACCTCATAGATAGCGTTGAGCACGCCGCCGAGCGTGTCGCTGTGCTTCTTCTCGACCTTGTTCATGAAGAGACCGAAAATCACGGCGAAGAAGATGATCGGCAGCAGGTCTCCCTTGGCTCCGGATTCAAAGACGTTGGCCGGGATGATATGGACGATCTGGTCAATAAACGAAACGTTCTCTGCACTGCCCGCAACCGCTCCGACCGTCGTGACATTTTCAGTCAGGTTGAGCTCGGCGCCGACCCCCGGCTTGACGAGGTTGACCAGCGTCAGGCCGATTGTGGCGGCCACCAGCGTGGTGGCCACGTAGTAACCGATGGTCTTGCCGGCGATCCGGCCCAGCGCAGCGGAACTGCCCATGCCGGCCACGCCCATCGCAATAGAGCTGAAAACCAGCGGGATAACAATCATGCGAAGTGCGCGGAGGAACATGTCGCCCGCCCACTTGATGTAGGGCGACCAGTTCTCGTACGGGGTGATTTGGCAGAGAATGATACCGACCGCCGCACCGAGTCCGATACCGATCAGGATCTTCCAGTGAAGGGCCAGTTTCTTTTTGTTTTTGGTTTCGTTTGCCATGGAAAAATCGATAAAAATAAATAATTCAGTTTTGGCGCCACAAATTTAGGGAATTTCTTTGGTCATTTGCCAAATTAGGAGTAAATTTGGCGGCTATTTGGAATCATTATATAGCAAACAAAATATTTTATTAACAAACTCATTGGAGGAAACCTATGGATAAAATCAAGAATCTCGCGGATCTCCGCAAGATGAAAGAGGGTATGCAGGGGAAGATGTCGATGCGTGAAAACAGCAACTCTTCCGAGGCTATCATTCAGATCAAGGTCGGTATGGCCACCAGCGGCATCGCTTCCGGCGCTAAGGAGACGATGAATCACCTCATCACCGAACTTGACAAACGCCAGATCAAGGCGCTCGTGATGCAGGTCGGCGACATGGGCTATTGCCACGCAGAACCGACCGTCGAGGTCACCATCCCGGGCAAAGACCCGATCGTCTTCGGCAACGTCAACATTGCACGTGCAGACGAGCTCATCGACACGTACA
>JAFSWO010000015.1 GCA_017450165.1 Bacteroidales bacterium
CAGGTCGGCCATCAGGAAGTCGGACATCTCCTTGACGATGGTCGGGCCGTGGGTGCCCTCCTGCTTGTTCTGCCACATATATTTGGAGCCGAGCTGCACCTTGGTCTGCGCCTCGAATTCGGGCTCCTGGATGCGGACGCTGACGGCGCCGATAATACCCTGGCGGACGTCCACCGGGTTGAAGTCTTTCTTGAAGAAATCCTTGAGCACCTTGGCAATCACCTCCTTGAAGGCGGAGAGATGCGTACCGCCCAGGGTGGTGTTCTGGCCGTTGACGAAGGAGTAGATGTTCTCGCCGTAGTCGTTGCCGTGGGTGAAGGCTACCTCGATATCATCGGTCTTGAGGTGGATGGGCGGATAGAGCGGCTCCTCGTCGAGACATTCGTTGAGGAGGTCCAGCAGACCGTCGTTCGAGCGATAATCCACGCCGTTGAAAGTCAGGCGCAGTCCTACATTGAGGTAGGAGTAGTTGCGGAGCATCGTCTCGATGTATTCGAGGTTGTACTCGTAGGGTTCGAAGAGGGTTTCGTCGGGGACGAAGGAGATCATCGTACCGTCCCGCTCCGTGGTGGGGGCGGGGGTGAAGTCGGGGGTGACCAGTTTGCCGGCAGCGTATTCCAGGCGGAGGGTCTCGCCGCTGCGGAAACTCTGGACGATGAAGCGGGAAGAGAGGGCGTTTACCGCCTTGAGGCCGACGCCGTTCATACCGACCGATTTCTGGAAGACTTTGCTGTCGTACTTGGCACCGGTGTGCAACTTGCTCACGGCGGAGTCGAGGTTGTTCAGGCCGGTCTTGGCGTTGACGCCGAAGGGGATGCCGCGGCCGTAGTCGCGGACGGAGATCTGTTTGTCGCTGATGGTGATGACGATCTGCTTGCCGAATCCGGCTGCAAATTCGTCCACCGAATTGTCGATTACCTCCTTCATCAGGACGTACATACCGTCGTTCGGGGCGGTACCGTCACCCAGACGGCCGATGTACATGCCGGGACGCAACCGGATATGCTCGATATCCTCGAGATGCGTCATGCTCTCGTCACCGTATTCCAGCGGTTGCAGTTGTAACTCTTCGTCTTCTATCTCTTTCATCTGCTGTTCCGATAATTTGACCCGCAAAGGTAAATAATTTATTTGTAAATACCCTTAGGGCCGATCCGGTCCCACCATACGGGTTCGCGGTCCACGTCGTTGACGGTGGTGTCGATCCGGTAGTTCTTATGGCCAAAGGCCATTTCGTCGATGAACCACATCAGGGTGTCGTATTCCTTGATGTTTTTCGTAGCTACGACATGGCCTTCATCTTTGTATCGGATGGCGAGGTAGGGGTAACCGGCCTTTTCGAAACGCTTGATGAGCGGTTTTGCTCCGTAGAAACCCAGTTTGAAGAAGCTGATGGATCCATAGTTGACCAGTCGGTCCGCCGTGCCGTGCAGGAAGAAGGTGGGGGCCGGCGGATGGACGCGGTATTTGACCGCCCCGTCCGTGGAGAAGATGGCGCCGGCGAAGGAGGCCACGCCCGCAAAGCGGAAATCCTCCGGAATCTGGGCGGTCATGGGGGTGCGGTTTCCCAGTTCGTAATCTGCCTGCAGGGCGGTGATGGCACCGGCACTGCACCCCACGAGAACAATCTTTGCCGGATCTACCTTCAACTCCGTTGCGTTCTTCAAAATACAGTCCAGCGCGCGGAAGAGGTCTTCCGTGGCCATCCGGATGGCATTCTGCGTAGGCTTGATCATTCCCAGTCTCCCATGACTCACATAGCCGGCGAGTCCCAGTCGATAATCGATGGCGAAGGTCACGAACCCGTCATCCGCCAGCTTGCGGCAGAAGGCCAGCGTGGATTCCGCCTTCTGGTTGTTCTCGCTGAATCCGCCGCCGTAGATGAAGATGACGCACGGGTGAACTGGCTCGGCATCCTGCGGCGCGTAGAGGTCCATTCCGAGAATCTGGTTGTCGTCTACTGCGTAGACAATGCTGCGGTCAGGTTCTTGTGAAAATACGGGAAAACTCGTCAAAAAGGTGATAATCAATAAACTGAGAAAACGTTTCATCAAAGCGACATTTTTGATTTGCCAAATGTAGAAAATAAATCGTAATTTTGCGGATTAATTAAAGCCAGACATAGGAACAAACAATAAACAACCCCATAATTCAATCCACAAAAAATGGCTAACAAACTCTTTACTGAATTCCCTCCTGTTTCAACCGAACAGTGGGACGAGGTAATCATCAAGGACCTCAAGGGAGGCGACTACGACAAGAAGCTCGTCTGGAAAACCCATGAGGGATTTGCCGTGCGGCCTTACTACCGCGCCGAGAACCTCAAAGATTTGAAGTTCCTCGGTACGCTTCCGGGCGAATTCCCCTTTGTCCGGGGCAATTGCGCTACCAACGAATGGCTCACGCGTCAGGATTACTGCCTCTGCGAAATCGGCCCTGAAAAGGCCAACGAACAGGCGCTGGACGGCCTGATGAAAGGCGTCCAGGCCGTCGGTTTCTGCATGGACGAACGTAAACCCCTCACCGTCGCTGACTACAAGAAGCTCCTCAAGGGAATCGAACTTCCCGCCGTAGAGGTCAACTTCTGCGAAGTGCGTCCCAAGGTGGCCGAAGAGACCATCGGCAACTTCGTGGAGTACGTCAAGGGCCTGGGCGTGAAACCGGAAGAGGTTCGCGCTTCCTTCGACGTCAGCCCGCTCCACATGCTGACCACCCGCGGAAAACTCAACAAGGAGAAAGCTTATGACATCCTGGCGAACTGCATCCGCCTGGTGGCTGACTTCCCCAAGATCCGCGTCATCAACGTAGAAGCCTACGACTTCAACGACGCCGGCGCAAGCATCGTGCAGGAACTCGGATTCGCACTGGCTATCGGTAGCGATTACCTGGCAGAGCTCTCCGACCGCGGTATCGAGGTCAACGAGATCGGCCGCCGCATGCGCTTCACCTTCGGTATCAGCTCCAACTACTTCATGGAGATTGCCAAGTTCCGCGCAGCCCGCGTGCTCTGGTCCAATATCGTGAAGGATTACGGTGCAACCTGCGAGTGTGCAGAGAAGATCTGCGTCCACGCCGTCACCAGCACC
>JAFSWO010000003.1 GCA_017450165.1 Bacteroidales bacterium
AGTTCGCCGCGTGCCAGGGCGGGCTTGAACAGCCCGGCGGCATCGAGTGAACCGGCCTGTCCGCCGGCTCCCACCAGCATATGCATCTCGTCCACGAAGAGGATGATCTCCGGATTGCGGCGGATCTCCTTGAGGATGGCGTTGATGCGCTCCTCGAACTGGCCGCGGTATTTGGTGCCGGCCACGAGGGCGCCCATATCGAGGGTCAGGATGCGCTTGTTCAGCAGGGCGGGGGATACCTTTCTGTCGGCGATGCGCTGGGCAAGCCCCTCCACGACGGCGGATTTGCCGCAGCCCGCTTCGCCGATCAGCACCGGATTGTTCTTCTTGCGCCGGCAGAGAATCTGTGCGAGGCGCAGGATCTCTTCGTCGCGCCCCACCACCGGATCCAACTGGCCGCTCAGGGCGGCGCGGGTCAGGTCGCGGCAGCAGCCGGAGAGGCTCTCGGGCAGCGGTTCGTCATCGCCGCTTGCAACCTGCAGGGCGGCCTCCAGCGGGGAGGCGTTCTCCTTGGGCGGATTGCCGGCCCGGTTGATAATCTCGCGCAGATCGATGCCGTCGTCCAGCAGCAGGTTGCGCGTCAGGCTCTGCGTCGTGGTCAGGATGGCAATCAGGATGTGCACGGTGCGGGGCTGTCCGCCCTCCGGCACAAAGCGCGTGTAGGCCGCTGAATAGAGGTTCTTCACCTCGTCCGAAATCTCCACCTCCTCCGTCTTCTCGAAGGGGATGACCTCCGGTTTGGCGATCAGCGCCTCAATGTTCTTCTTGATCTCCGTCAGGTGCGCGCCCAGTTCCTTGAGAATGCAGACGGCATCACACTTGCGATGGCGCAAAATACCCAGGAAAAGGTGGTCCGGCGTGATGGAATAACTCCCCAGCCGGATGGCCTCCTCGCGGGCATAGTTGAGGATAATCTTCAGATCGTTGGAAACGGGTCCCTGCATGTCTCGAAAGCGTTTTTCAAACAAACCGCAAGATAGCAAAAAAATAGTTTCGTGCGCGCGCGAATTATATTTGGCTGTTTGCGAAAATGTGAGTACATTTACAAGTTATTTGGAATACTCTATAGACTATGATAGAAGAAGAGAAGAATCTGGACGCCAACCCGGTTGAAGAACCGGTCGGCAGCGGCAAAATTATTCCGATTGATATCGAGAGCCAGATGAAAACCGCTTACATCGACTACTCGATGTCGGTGATCGTCTCCCGCGCTCTCCCGGATGTCCGGGACGGCATGAAACCGGTGCACCGTCGTGTGCTTTACGGTATGGAAGGCCTGGGCCTTTCGGCCGGTGCGGGTGTGAAGAAATCGGCCCGTATCGTCGGTGAAGTGCTTGGTAAATATCACCCGCACGGTGACTCCAGCGTCTATGGCGCCATGGTCCACATGGCTCAGGACTGGAAACTCCGCTACCCGCTGGTGTTCGGCCAGGGCAACTTCGGCAGCATCGACGGCGACTCGCCGGCAGCCATGCGTTACACCGAGGCCAAGCTGACCAAGCTGGCAGGGGAGATCCTGGATGACCTCGACAAAGACGTGGTGGACTTCCAGCCGAACTTCGACGGCGACTTCCCCGAGCCGACGGTTCTTCCGTCCAAGGCTCCGATGCTGCTGCTCAACGGTTCCGACGGTATCGCCGTGGGTATGGCCACCAATATGGCTCCGCACAACCTCACGGAGTGCTGCGACGCCATCTGCGCCTACATTGACAATCCCGAGATCGACCTCGACGGCCTGATGGAGCACATCAAGGGCCCGGATTTCCCGACCGGCGGTATCATCCAGGGCTATCGCGGCATCCGCGACGCCTTTGAAACCGGCCGTGGCCGTATCGTGATCCGCTCCAAGACCGAGATCGAAACGCAGCCCAGCGGCCGCGAGGTGATTGTGGTCACCGAGATCCCCTACACGGTCAATAAGAAGGAACTCATTGAAAAGATCGCCGACCTGGTCAACGACAAGAAGATCGAAGGCATCTCCTATATCAACGACGAGAGCGACCGTCGCGGTATGCGTATCGTCATCAAACTCAAGCAGGGCGCCGTCTCCAACGTCGTGCTGAACACCTTGTTCAAGTACACGCAGCTCCAGGCCAGCTTCTCCGTGAACAATATCGCCCTGGTGGACGGCCGTCCGCGCCTGCTGAACCTCAAAGACCTGATCCGCTGCTTCGTGGAGCATCGCCACCAGGTGATTCTTCGCCGCACGAAGTTCGACCTCGACAAGGCCGAGAAGCGTGCCCACATCGTGGAAGGTCTGCTCAAGGCACTGGATATCATCGACCTGATCATCGAGCACATCCGTGCATCCAAGACGGTGACCGAGGCTCGTGACGGTCTGGTAGAGAAGTTCGGCTTCTCTGCAGAGCAAGCAGACGCCATCGTGGAGATGCGTCTCCGTCAGTTGACCGGCCTCGAGCGCAGCAAGCTGCAGGCGGAATATGAAGAACTCGAAGGCTTGATCCATCACCTGCGCGATGTCCTTGCCAACGTGGATATGCAGATGGGCATCATCAAAGATGAATTGGCCGAGCTCAAGGACAAATACGGCGATGCGCGTCGCACCGAGATCGCACCGTCGGCAGAAGAGTTCAATCCGGAAGATTTCTATCCCGACGAGGATGTGGTCATCACCATCTCCCACATGGGTTATATCAAGCGCACCGCCCTCACCGAATACCGCACGCAGCATCGCGGCGGCGTCGGTTCCAAGGGCAGCACCACGCGCGACGAAGACTTTATCGAGCACATCTACGTGGCCAACATGCACAGCACGCTGATGCTCTTCACCCAGAAGGGCCGCTGCTACTGGCTCAAGGTTTACGAGATTCCCGAGGGCGCCAAGGCTTCCAAAGGCCGTGCTATCCAGAACATCCTCAGTATCGATCCGGACGACAAGGTCAAGGCCTACATCAACGTTGGCAACCTCTCCGATCAGGAATTCATCAACAGCCACTATATCGTGATGGCTACCAAGCGTGGCGTCATCAAGAAGACTTCTGTGGAAGCATACTCCCGCCCGAGGGCCAATGGTATCATCGCCATCAACATCCGTGAGGACGATGAACTGCTCGAGGTGGCGATCACCGATGGTGACAGCGACGTGCTGCTCGCCGGTCGGAACGGCAAGTGCTGCCGCTTCCACGAGAACGATGCGCGTGCGATCGGCCGTAATTCGACCGGTGTCCGCGGTATCAATATCGAAGACGACGACGAGGTGGTCGGCATGGTCTGCCTCAATGCGGAATATGCCCGCGCGAATGGCCTCCGCATCCTGATTGTCAGCGAAAACGGATTCGGCAAACAGTCCGATCTGGACGAGTACCGCATCACCAAGCGAGGCGGCAAGGGCGTCAAGACCATCAACATCACGGAAAAGACTGGCTCGCTTATTGCAATGAAGGCTGTAACGGAAGAGGATGACCTGATGATTATCAACAAGTCCGGCATCGCCATCCGGCTTGCGGCCTCTACCATCCGCATTGCAGGACGTGCCACCCAGGGCGTGAAACTCATCAACATCCGTGAGGGAGACGGCATCGCCGCCGTCTGCACCATCGCAAAGAGTGACGATGATGAAGAAAACGCTGAAAACACAGAGAATACTGAAACGACAACGGTAGTAACTGAAAATTAATAACAACCAATATCCCGATTATGAAAAAGACAATTCTTGCAATGTCGCTTCTCTTCGCCGTAACGTTCGCCGGTGCGGTTGAACCGAAGACCCCCGCCGAGGCACAGAAGTACCTCGACAAGGCACTCGTCAAGGCACGCGATGCCAAGAAGAGCCTCAAGCCGGCTACCTGGATTGAGCTCGGTGACGCTTATCTTGGCGCATACGATCAGCCTTCCCGTAACGTCCTGCTCAACACGCCGCGTACGGAGATCAAGCTGCTCATCAAGGAGCAGAAGGTTCTCAAGACCACCGACGAAGTTTGCAACGGTACCCAGTACATCGCTGACCACTATGACAACAAGGTGCTCTACTACGGCCCCAACGGTTCTCTGGATTTCTATATCGTGACCAAGCCGGCCATCGAGGGCAATCTGCTCGTCGAGGCTGAAAACGCTTACCTGAAGGCTCACGAACTGGACATCAAGGGCGCTAAGGCAAAGGATCTCTCCGAGAAGATGCGCAACATCCACGAGCGTATGTTCAACGAGGCGCTCAGCCACTACTTCGTTGGTGACTACAAGTATGCAGCCGGTATCTTCGAGGATGCAGTACACTGCTCCGAGAACGCGCTGATCGGCCAGATCGACTCCACCAACTGCTACCACACCGCACTGGTTTCCGCACTTGCAGGCGATCGTGAGAACGCCATCAAGTACTACAACCGTTGCGCAGAAATCGGTTTCTATCAGGAAGGTAACGTCTTCTCCAACCTCTCCAACCTTTACCTCGCAGAGGGCGACACCCTCAAGGGCAAGAAGGTGCTCGAGGACGGTTTCGCCAAGTATCCGCAGAGCCAGGGCGTCCTGATCGGCCTGATCAACCTCTATCGTGCGACGGGCGAGGATCCGCAGAAGCTCTTCGACCTGCTCCACGCCGCTCAGGTCAACGAACCGAACAACGCCAGCCTCTATTATGTGGAAGGTGACATCTACAAGCAGCTCGGCGACCGCGAGAATGCAGAGAAACTCTTCTACAAGGCAACCGAGATCGATCCGACCTATGTGTTCGGTACCCTCAGCGTAGGTATCATGTACTCCGAATACGCCGTGGATCTCCAGACCCAGGCCAGCGAGGAGCTCGACGATACCAAGTGGATGGCACTCAACAAGCAGTTCGAAGAGGTGCTTGAAAAGGCAATCGATCCCTTCGAGAAATCCTTCACCATTACGGAAGACAAGGAGATCAAGAAGGCCGTTGCCGAGTACCTGAAGAACATCTACTTCCGCTTCCGCGACAAGAGCGAAGACTACATGGCTGCTTACGAGAAGTATAACGCATACGTCAAGGCTGACTAAGTCTGGCGCTGCCAAACAAAAACGCGACCCGAAAGGGCCGCGTTTTTTGTTGCGTTGCGGGGCGCTGCTAGAACTTGCCGGAAGCCTTGAGCAAGTCGATGGCTTCGCCTAGCACGGAGCGGGGACCGGCGATGTTCATGCGCAGGTAACCGGCGCCCTCGGGGCCGAACTGGGTACCATCGTTGAAGGCCACCTTGGCCTCGTAGAGCAGGTTGTGCATGAGCTCGGGCTGCGTGTAGCCCAACTTGGTGCAGTCCAGCCAGATAGTAGGGGACGCCTGCGGGCGGACACCGCGGATACGGGGCAGTTCCGCACGGATGCGGCCATCTACGTAATCAATGTTTCCCTCGATATAGCGAAGCACCTCATCGCGCCAGGCCGCGCCCTTTTTGTAGCAGGCCATGGTGGCCTCGATGGCGAAGATGGAGGGGAGGTCGAAGGAGTTCTCGTCCAGCCACTGGAAGAACTTATCGCGCAAAGCGGGATTCTGGATGACGATGTACGAGGAAACGATACCGGCAATGTTGAAGGTCTTGGAGGGGGCCATCATCGTGATAGTGCATGCAGCCGCTTCCGGAGAGACGGAGGCGAAGGGGATGTGGCGCTTTCCGTAGAAAACGGTCTCCGCGTTGATTTCATCGGAGAGCACCAGCAGGTTGTGGCGGGTGACGATTTCGGCGAGCCGCTCGAGTGTCGCACGGTCCCACGCACGGCCCGAGGGGTTGTGTGGGTTGCAGAGAATCAGCAGTTTGGTGCTGTCGTCGATCAGATTTTCGAGTTCGTCGAAATTCATCTCGTAGTGGTCCAGGAAGCCATCTTCGTCTTCAATGCGGAGCAACGGGTTGCTGACCGTCTCGAATCCGTTGGTGCGCGGAATCTGCGCAAAACGGTGATAGACCGGCGGCTGGATGATGATGCGGTCGCCCTTCTGCAGGAAGTAGTTGAGGACGAAAGCCTGCGCCTTGACGAGTCCCGGCATGTAGCGGATATCGCCCGGATCCACCTTCCATCCGTGAAGCCATTCCATCCAACTGGAGATGGTGGGGAAATAGTCGTCCGGAATGGAGGTGTAACTCAGAATGGGATGTTCCATCCGTTTGCGGATGGCTTCATACACAAAATCGGGGGTTTTGAAATCCATGTCGGCGACCCAGAGGGGGAGGACATCCTGTGTGCCGAACATCATCTGCAGGTCGGCGTATTTTTCTGTCCCGGTGCCGTGGCGATCAATAATTTCGTCGAAGTCGTACATAGGTACAAAAGTCGCAATTATTTATAACTTTGCAAAGAGAAAACTGCAAAAAAATGAACGCACAATTTCCGCTTTATGACGGCGCCGGCAACCTTTTCCGGATGGTGGACGCCCGCAAGGGGATCCAACTGCCGTCCATCCCCGAATTATGCCGTTTTCCGGGCGGTCGCACGGATGGCGCCATCCTGTTGGGAGCGCCACGCAGCGGGGATTGTGACTTCTCCATGCAGTATTTCAATGCCGACGGCACCGGAGGTATGATGTGCGGTAACGGTGGCCGCTGTATCGTGGCTTTTGCCCGCGATCTGGGGATCCGTCCCAAGGCGGCGGACGGCCGTTATCGGTTCGATGCGCCCGACGGCATCCATACCGGGGATATCTTCAGCGACGAGGGCGCTGACAAGACGATTCGGCTGAGCCTCTCTGACGTGTCGGTTTTCCATCACGTGGCGCACCCCGCCGGCTGGTTTCTGAATACCGGCTGCCGTCACTTCGTCACGTTCCTGAAAGATGAGACGGAACTCTCTGCGCTCGATATGGCCACCTTGGGGCCGGCTTTCCGCTACCATGCCGCCTTTGCCCCCGAGGGGGTGAACGTGGATTTTGCCGTGCTCCGTCCCGATGGGACCATGGCGGTCCGTACTTATGAAAAAGGGGTGGAAGCGGAGACCCGCGCCTGCGGAACGGGCATTGTCGCTGCTTCCATCGCAGCCGTCCTGCAGACGGGGCGCGAGGGCGCTTGTCACTATGATGTGGATGTGCCCGGCGGGCATCTGCAGGCCGATTTTATCTGGAATGGGGTTCTTGCCGAGTCTGTCGCCCTGACGGGCCCGACGCATCGTCACTAGAGCACGCTGCCGGTAGGCAGGTCCTTTCGGGAAGCCAGTTCCCTGGGCGTTCCTTCAAATATCACGTTGCCACCCCGTTCTCCGGCATCCGGTCCCAGTTCGATTACCCAGTCAGAAGCGCGGATCACATCCAGGTTGTGTTCCACGACGAGGATGCTGTGCCCCTTGGAAACCAGTGCATTGAAGGTTTTCAGCAACTTCTCCACATCCACCCAGTGCAGGCCGGTGGTCGGCTCGTCAAAGATGAAGAGGATGGATTCTCCGGGTGCGAATTCGCGTCCCAGGAAGGAGGCCAGTTTGATGCGCTGGCTCTCGCCGCCGCTGAGCGAGCTGCTGCTCTGGCCCAGTGAGACATAGGAGAGACCCACATCCACCAGCGGTTGCAACTTGGCGGCAATGCGCCGGGCAAGGGCGTTCTGCGTATCCGCACCAAAGAAGGCAACGGCTTCGGCCACCGTCATCTGCAGGATGTCGTTGATATCCTTTCCCTGGTACTTTACCTCCAGGATATCTGGCTGGAAGCGTTTGCCGCCGCAAGTGTCACAAACCATGGAGACATCGGCCATAAACTGCATCTCAATCTTGATGACGCCTTCGCCCTGGCAGTCCGGACAGCGGCCTCCGTCGGAGTTGAAGGAGAAGTGGCCGGGGCCGTAATTGTTCATCCGGGCGTAGGGCTGGTCGGCGTAAAGTTTCCGGATATCGTCGAAAACCTTGAGATAGGTAGCGGGATTGGAGCGGGAACTCTTGCCGATCGGATTCTGGTCCACGTACTCTACCGAGGTGAGTCTGTCCAGGTCGCCGCGGAGTTCGCGGAAAATGCCCGGCTTCTCGCCTGCCTCTTCAAAATGACGCAGCAGGGCGGGGTAGAGGATATCCCCCACGAGCGAGCTCTTGCCGCTGCCGCTCACGCCCGTTACGGCGGTGATGCAGCGCAGCGGGAAGCGAACGTTGATATCCTCGAGGTTGTTCTCCATGGCACCTACCACTTCCACGGAATAGCGCCACGGGCGAGCCTTTTCCGGCCGGGCGATCTGTCGCCTTCCGGAGAGAAAATCCATGGTGAGCGAGCGCCCGGCGGGCAACGCTTCGCCCTGGGCCACCGTTCCCTGATAGACGATCTCTCCGCCACCGGTTCCGGCGCCCGGCCCGATGTCGATAATCTGGTCGGAGGCGCGCATGATTTGCTCGTCGTGTTCCACCACAATCACCGTGTTGCCCAGGTCGCGCAGGTTTTTCAGCACCTCGATCAGGCGGGCGGTATCGCGGGAATGAAGTCCGATACTGGGTTCGTCCAGGATGTACATGGATCCCACCAGGTTGTTGCCGAGCGAACTGACCAGGCTGATGCGCTGGCTTTCGCCGCCGCTCAAGGTATTCGAGGCGCGGTTCAGCGTCAGGTAGCCGAGCCCCACGGCATTGATATAGTCCAGCCGCTGGCGGATTTCGCGCAGCGGACGCTCGGCCAGCGTGCGGTCGTGCGCATCGAGCCGTGATTCCAGGTCGTGAAGCCAGCGGGCGAGATCTTCGATGGGCATCGTCATCAGCTCGTGGATGTTCCGTCCCCCTTCTCCCAGTTCACCCACGCCGCCTACGCGGACATAGAGCGCCTCCTTGCGCAACCGGCTTCCGCCGCAGGCGCGGCAGGTGGTTTTGCCCGAATAGCGGGCGAGCATGTATCGGTATTGGATCTTGTAGCGCTGGCTCTCCACCCACTTGAAGAAGCGGTCGATTCCCACAACCTCCTCATCCTCGGTCCCTTTCCAGAGAAAATCTTTTTGTTCCTGCGTGAGCTGGCAGTAGGGCTTGTGAATGGGGAACCCATACTTCTCGGCGTGTTGGATGACATTGTCCTTGAACCACTTCATCACCTCGCCCCGCCAGCAGGCAATGGCATCTTCATAGACGCTGCGCGAGGGTTCCGGCACCACCAGCGCTTCGTCCACGCCGATAATCTTGCCGAATCCGCCGCATACCGGGCAGGCCCCGATGGGGTTGTTGTAGCTGAAGAGGTATTCGGTAGGCTCCTCGAAGCGGATGCCGTCGGCCTCAAAGAGGTTGGAGAAGGCGCGCGAGGTGCCGGCTCCCACGACGAGAATCCGCCCTCCGCCCTCTTGGAAGGCGGTTTGGATGGAATCGAGCGCGCGGCTCAGATTGTCCTCGTCGCGAAGCGTGCGGATGCGGTCTACCATCAGATGGAGATCGGCTTTGGCGAAGGATTCCAGCTGTTGCAACACCTCTTCAATCCGGTAGGTGTGACCTTCCGTGTCGGCCATCCGGGTGAAGCCGTTCTCCTTGAGGGAGAGCAGTTTCTCCACCTGTTCCGCCTCCTTCCAGCGGATATCTGCCAGGATCAGGGCATACTCCTCGCCGGGCAGGTCGAAGAGCCAGTCGGCCACGCTGGCCGCGGTGTCGTAGCGTACCTCACGTCCGGTGACCGGGGAGTAGGTGTGCCCGATCTTGGCGAAGAGCAGCCGCAGATAGTCGTAAATCTCGGTGCTGCTGGCCACCGTGGAGCGCGGATTGCGCGTGGTGACCTTCTGCGAGATGGCGATGGCCGGCGGAATGCCGGAAATCTGCTCCACGGCCGGCTTGCTCATCCTTCCGAGGAACTGACGGGCAAACGAGGAAACGCTCTCGGCATAGCGGCGCTGACCCTCGGCAAACAGGGTATCGAAGGCGAGCGAACTCTTGCCGCTGCCCGAAACGCCGGTCACCACGACCAGCTTGCCGCGTGGAATGTCCAGATCAATGTTTTTCAGATTATTGACCCGGGCGCCGTGGATATGGATGGATTCCTCTTTCATGCTTTGCTAGAGCCGCGTCACTTGACGAACGGCCTTGTTCTTCTTGAGGTTGGCGATGATCTTCTCCAGTTCTTCGTTGCTGGAGACATAGATTTGCGTATTGATTTCATGGCTGCCGTCCGCACGGTCCGTGGTGACAAAGGAGCGGATGGAGGCCTTGAATAGGCTGATGGTGGAGATAATCTCGCACGATGCGGACTCCTCGCCGGCATAGAGGATGCGCAGCGAGGTCTGGGAACTGGTGCGTTCCGCGCTCGAGCGCCAGCGCACCTTCTGGATGCGGTAGGGATAGGTCTCGAGCAGGCGGGCGGCGTTCGGACAGGACATCCGGTGAATCTTGAGACCCTCCTTGACCGTCACGAATCCGAATACGGCATCGCCATAGATCGGGTTGCAGCAACGGGCCATGCGGTAGCCCACCTTGCCCATCGTATCGTCGCCGATGATCAGGTAATCGCCGGATTCCTCCCGGAGCGTCCGGCGCGGCTTGCCGGTTTCCTCCTCACGGACCTCTGCAGCGGCCATTTCAGCGATGGCGCGGTCGCGGAATTCAATGATATCGATCGTGCCGGAGCCAATCGCCGCAAAGAGTTCGTTCAGCGTCTTGTGGCCGTAGCGCTTGACCAGAAGGGCCATCACGCTGTCCGGAATCTCCAGTTTCCAGTTCTTGAGACGGCGTTCCAGCAGCTCCTTGCCGGCAGCGGCCTGTTTGTTCTCTTCTTCCTTCAGACAGAGGCGGATCTTGTTGCGCGCCTTGGAGGTCACGACGAAGTCGAGCCAGTCGCGGTTGGGCTTCTGGTTCTTGCCCGTGAGAATCTCTACCACGTCGCCGGTTTTCAGCCGTTCGCGGAGCTGGACCATCCGGCCGTTGATGCGGCCACCGGTGCAGCGTATGCCCACGCCAGAGTGAATCTCAAAGGCAAAATCCAGCAGCGTGGCACCCTGCGGCAGCTGTCGCAGATCGCCCTTGGGGGTGAAGACATAGACTTCGCCCAGCAGCTCCGGCGTGAGGTCGGTATAGTGCTCGCCGCCGCCGCTCATCATCGTACGAACGCGACGGAGCCAGCCGTCCAGCATGGCTTCGCTCTGGACTCCTTTGTAGGACCAGTGGGAAGCGCCGCCCTGTTCCGCTTCAAAGTCCATGCGGGTGGTGCGGATCTGCACCTCCACGAAGGTGCCGCCGCCGGTATCTACCGTCGTATGCAGGGATTCATACCCGTTGGCCTTGGGCTGGCTGAGCCAGTCGCGGAGGCGGTTGGTGTCTGGCGTATACTCTTCTGTGACCAGTGAATAGACTTGCCAGCAGAGTTGGTGTTCCAGTTTCTTTTCCGGCGGACAGTCAATGATGAACCGCATCGCGAATACGTCGTAGATCTTCTCGAAGGGGACCTTCTGCGCCTGCATCTTTTTCCAGATGGAGTAGGCGCTCTTGGTGCGGGCCTTCATCGTGTAGCGGATGCCGGCCTTGTCGAGCTTCTCCTTGAGCGGATCGATAAACCGTTCAGCCAGCGCCTCACGATCTTTCTCAGTGGCTTTCAGGTGGTTGGTGATGAGCCGGTACTGTTCCGGTTCGGCGTATTTCAGGAAGAGATCCTCCATCTCGCTCTTGACGCGGTAGAGGCCCAGCTGGTGGGCGAGCGGCGCGTAGAGCAGGATGGTTTCAGTGATTTTGGCCTTGCGCTTGGAGGGCGGGAAACACTCCAGGTTCCGCATGATTTCCAGGCGGTCCGCCAGCTTGATGAGCACCACCCGCGGGTCGGTGGAGTAGCTGAGAATCAGTTTGCGGTAGCGCTCCTCGTTGAGGTTGGTCTCCTGCAGTGTGATGAAGGAGATATGGTTCAGTCCGCTGACGATGTTGAGCACTTCAGCGGGGTAGTTTTTGCGAAAACCGGCCATCGCCTCGCTGTTATCCAGCGCGGCGGCATCTTCTCCCTGGAAACGTCCCGCCTCGTGCAGCAGCACGGCCGTCACCGAATCGGCCTTCAGGCCAATCTCTTCCGCCACGATGCGGGCAACTCCGAGCGGATGCTCGAGGAAGGGGTGGTGGTTGCTCCGTTCCCGGCCCTGAAGCAGGGTGGATGCGGTTTCCCAGGCGGAAACCACCATACGGCGGTCGGCCTCATCGTATCCTTCGAGTATCTTTTGTAGGGCTGCAGGTATCATTTATCCAAAAGTTCTTTCAGGGCAAACATTTCATCGCGGTAGCGGGCAGCCTGCAGGAAATCGAGTTCCTTGGCGGCCGCCTCCATCCGGGTGCGGGCATTCTCAAGGGCGTTGCGGAGCCCTTCGCGATCCATGGAGCGGATGACGGGATCTTCGGTCGGTGCAGGGACGCGGGTGGCCGATCGCAACTGGGTCGGGTTGATGCCTTGTTCCTCGTTGTAGGCCTGCTGCTTGGCGCGGCGGCGTTCGGTCTCGTCGATGGTCTCCTTCATGGAGCGGGTAATGGTATCGGCATACATCAGCACGCGCCCGTTGACATTGCGCGCGGCGCGGCCTGCCGTCTGGGTAAGGGAGCGGCCGGAGCGGAGGAAACCCTCCTTGTCGGCATCGAGGATGGCCACGAGCGATACGGTGGGCAGATCGAGTCCTTCGCGCAGCAGGTTGACGCCCACCAGGACATCGAACCGACCCGCCTTGAAATCATCGATAATCTCCACTCGCTCCAGCGTATCCACATCGGAATGTATGTATCGGGCGCGAACGCCCATCTTGGTCAGATAGTTCTCCAGGTCTTCCGCCATCTTCTTGGTCAGCGTGGTGACCAGCACCCGCTCGTCCCGTTCGGCGCAGACCTGAATCTCCTCCAGCAGATCGTCCACCTGATTCTTGATGGGACGTACCTCGATGGGGGGATCGAGCAGGCCGGTGGGACGCACCACCTGTTCCACCACGGCGCCGCCGCACTCCTCGAGTTCGTAATCGCCCGGGGTGGCGCTCACAAAGAGTCGCTGGCCCACCAGCGCATCGAATTCGTCGAACTGGAGCGGACGGTTGTCGGCAGCGGCGGGAAGCCGGAACCCATATTCGATGAGGGTCTGCTTGCGGGAGCGGTCGCCGCCGTACATGGCCCGTACCTGAGGAAGGGTCACGTGGCTTTCGTCGATGAAGGTCAGGAAGCCCGGATCAAAATAGTCCAGCAGGCAGAAGGGGCGGGTGCCGGCCTTGCGGCCGTCGAAATAGCGGGAATAGTTCTCAATTCCGGGGCAATAGCCAATCTCGCGGATCATCTCCAAATCGTACTCCACGCGGCTCATCAACCGTTTGGCTTCCAAATTCTTACCGATTTCTCGGAAGTAGTTGTACTGCTCCATCAAATCGTCCTGGATCTGACTGATGGCGGCCCGGCTCCGCTCTTTGGAGGTGACGAAGTTGTTGGCCGGATAGATGGAAATCTCCTCGAAACTGCGCAGGGTGGCGCCGCTCACCGGGTCGATCATCTCGATGGAATCAATCTCGTCGCCGAAGAAGGTGATGCGGTTGGCCGTGTCGCCGTAAGCCGGGAAGATATCCACCACGTCGCCCTTGACGCGGAAGTTGCCGCGCGAAAATTCGGCCTCGGTGCGGCTGTAGAGGGCGTCCACCAGGGCGTAGAGCAGTTTCTGACGGCTCATCTGGTCGCCTACATGCAGGTTGACGGTGGTGGCGTGGAAATCCTCCGGATTGCCGATTCCGTAGAGGCAGGAGACCGACGAGACCACGATGATGTCCTTGCGTCCGGAGAGCAGGGCGGCCGCCGCGCTCAACCGGAGTTTTTCGAGTTCATCGTTGATACTCAGGTCTTTCTCGATATAGGTATCTGTCACCGGCAGGTAAGCCTCCGGCTGAGAGTAGTCGTAATAGGAAACGTAGTATTCCACCGCATTCTCGGGGAAGAAGGCCTTGAATTCGCTGTAGAGCTGTGCAGCGAGCGTCTTGTTGTGGCTCAGGATCAGCGTAGGGCGCTGGAGCCGGGCAATCACGCTGGCCATGGTAAAGGTCTTGCCGGATCCCGTGACGCCCATCAGCGTCGTGCACTTGTTGCCCTCGCGGATGGATGCGCAGATCTCCTCGATGGCCTGGGGTTGGTCACCGGTGGGTTGGTAGGGGGCGTGGAGACGGAATTCCATTACTGGCAGAGGGCGTTGATGAAGTGGAACAGGACCACGGTCCGGCGCTGTAGCACCGCGTGGTTGATGATCTGCGGATCGTCAGAGGCCTTGTAGGTATGCTCGTGAAATCCGGAGGTCAGGAAGAGGGTCGGATAGCCGCGCTCCACAAAGACCGAATGGTCGCCGGAGCGGTACATCATCCGTGAGAAGTCACGGCTGCCGTAGAAAGTCAGATCCAGATCCATCTTGCAGCCCGGGCGGGTGCAGATGCCCTGCAGAAAACCCTGGTAGCGCGCAGGCAGCGTCTCTTCGCCCAGGGCAATCAGGTTGTAGCGGTTGCGCCACACCGGCACCAGGTCGGAGCCGAAGATGTCGATATTCAGTACGCAGGTTATTTTCTTGCGCGGAATATCCAGATTGTCAGCCAAATAGCGGCTTCCTGCCGAATCCAGCTCCTTGCCGTCCAGCGCTGCGAAGATCAGGTTCTTGCGCGGCCCGATGCCATCGTTCTGCAGTGCTTTGAACATGCGGGCAAGCGAGATGAGGGCGGCCACGCCCGAGGCGTTGTCGTCCGCACCGTTGTAAATGGTGCCGCCCAACTGTCCCAGATGGTCGTAGTGTGCGGTGATGAGGATGTATTCGTCGGATGGCTCGGTGGCGTTGAGCACGCCCACCACGTTGCGCAGGGTGATGGAGTCGCGGTAGCGGAAACTCTGCGTGTAGACCCAGCTGCGCGGGTTGAGCCCCGCCTCGCGGAACTGCCGCACGATGTAATCGGCCGCCATCGCGCAACCTTCGGTGCCCGAGGCACGCCCTTTGCAGGCATCATCGGCCAGATAGGCGATTACCTGACGCTGCAAAAGGGTGTCTGCCAGCCGCTCATACGGTTGCAGCCGCTGCCCGGAAAGGGGAACGGCCAAAAAGAGGGCGATGAGCAGGGGAAAGGCTTTCCGCATTTTGTGTACAGGTAATTCGCAAAAATAACTATTTTTGCACTCATGAACAAAAAGGCCGTCATAATTCTGGCGCTGTTATTCTTCCCGCTCTGCCGCCTCGGCGCGCAGTATGATTTGAACCACTTCTACTACCAGGGAAGACAGGCACTGATTGACGGCAAATATGCGGCCGCCATCGAGAGTTTCAATATTCTCTCCCGACTGGATACCGCCAGTTTCGAGGCCTATTTCTTCCGTGGAATCGCCAAGTACAACCTGGGCGATTTTGCCGGTGCGCAGAAGGACTTTGACCGCACGCTGCACTTCAATCCCATCTACACCCCCGCCTATCACTATCGCGCCATCACGCTCAGCCGAATCGGCAAGTATGACCTGGCCCTCAAGGACTTGGAGGAGGCGGTGGATCTGCGTCCCAGCTACACGGGGCTCTATTTCAGCCGCGGCGTGACCTATTTCCTCTCGCAGCAGTTCGACCTGGCCATCCAGGATTTCAACCGTTTTATCCGGCGCGAGCCGCGTGAAGGGGATGCCTACCTGAACCGCGGCGCCTGCTACCTCTTTCTAGGCGACACGACCCAGGCGATGGCCGACTACAACAAGGCCATCTCCCTGAACCGCTACGACCCGGAGGGCTACGTCCGCCGCTCCCGCGTCTACGGCATGCAGGAGAAATACGACGAGGCCATCGCCGACCTGAACAAGGCCATCGGCCTGGATTCCACCAATACGTACGCCTACTTCAACCGCGCGCTGCTGCAGTACAACCGCAAGGAGGTCCGCGCGGCGCTGGACGACCTGAACCGTGTGCTCAAGGAGGAGCCGGGCAATGCCTTGACCCTCTACAACCGCGCCCTGATCCTGGCCCAGGTGGGGGATTATCCCGGGGCGCTGGACGACTACGACCGCGTGCTGAACATCAATCCCAACAACGTGCTGGCCTACTTCAACCGTGCTTCCGTCTTTATGGAGCTGGGGCGCTGGCGGGATGCGATGGATGACTACTCCAAGGCCATCAACCTCTATCCCGACTTTGCACAGGCCTATATGAACCGGGCCTACGCCAAGAATATGCTCGGGCAGTACAACTCCTCCAAGAAGGACTACCAGATTGCGCAGCAGAAGATTGCGGAGTACAAGGCTCGCGCCGCGGATTCTTCGGACCATTCCGCTTTTGCGGATACGAGCCGCAAGTTCAACGCGCTGCTGGCGCTGGACGCCGACTTCGCCAAAAAAGACTTTGACAACGAGCTGTTGCAGTACCGCGACGTGGATATCCGGCTCAAGCCGCTCTTCAAGTTCTCCGCCGTGGAGTCCCAGGAGAACATCAACTTCCTGAACCGACGGTTCGAAGACGATGCGCTGGAGGCTTTCCTCAAGGCATCGCCCATCCCCGTGCGCTTTGCCGCCGCCAAGGGCGCTTCGCTCACGGCGGGCGACCGTCGTCGGGAGGAGATCAACCGGCAGGTGGCGGCGGGCAGAACCCCCGCCAACCTCTTTGCCAAGGCGCTGCTGGAGGCGGACAACAAACAGTTTAACAACGCGATGCTCTGCTACGATGCGGCCATTGCCCTGGAACCGGACAACGCCTGGTTCTATATCAACCGCGGTGCCCTGCAGGCCGAGATGATTGACTTCATCTCCTCCATAGAGAACAATGTGCAGGTGCTGACGCTGGACAACACCAAGACGGTCAAGACCCGCGTGCAGGACCAGGTGACCCGCAGCTACGACTACACGCCGGCCCTGCACGATATGACGCGGGCCGAGGAGCTGATGCCCGACTCCCCGTATATCCATTACAACCTGGGCAACCTCTACTGCCTCTCGAACGACCTGCCCGAATCCATTTCACAGTACACCAAGGCAATCGAGCTGGCACCGAAGATTGGCGAGGCCTACTACAACCGCGGACTGGTGCAGATTTATCTGAAGGACCGCGACAAGGGTTGCATCGACCTGAGCGTGGCCGGTGAGTTGGGCATTGCGGACGCCTACAGCGTCATCAAGAAATACTGCAAACAGGAGGATAAGGAGTAATGATCTGGCTTTGGACATCGGTTGCCTCCGCGCTGCTTCTCGGCTGCTACGACATCGCCAAGAAGCAGGCCTTGAAACGAAACGGCGTTCTGGAGGTGTTGCTGGTGGCGACGGCACTTTCCACGCTCTTCCTGGTTCCGGTGCTTGTCGGGCCGCATCCGGCCACCCTGCAGATGCACTTCTGGCTCTTCTTGAAGTCGTTGCTGGTTGCGGGGTCCTGGATCTTCGGTATCCTGGGTCTCAAGCACTTACCGCTCACTACGGTGGGAATCATCAAGGCCACCCGGCCGGTCTTTGTGCTGCTGGGCTGTCTGCTGCTCTTCGGCGAGGTGCTGAACGGCATTCAGTGGGCGGGCATTGTGGTGGCCATTCTGGCTTTGACACTGCTCGGGCTTTCCTCACGCAGCGAAGGAATCTACTTCCGTCGCAACCGCTGGGTGTGGTGCATGGGGCTTTCCGTGCTCTTCGGCGTGATCAGCGCCCTCTTCGACAAACAGATTGTCTCCAACCTGAAACTACCGCCGGTCTTCACCCTGGCCTGGTGCGACCTCTATGTGACGATTATTCTCACGATTTGTCTCGTTGTCATCCGCTGTGTGCGCCGCAAGCGCCAAGCCCCCCTGCAGCCGTTGCGTTGGGACTGGTCGCTGCTGCTGATCGCCGTATTCATAACCATTTCCGATATACTCTATTTTTACTCGCTCAGTTGCGATGCATCGCTGCTGGCGGTGGTCTCCATGCTGCGGCGCAGCTCCGTGGTCGTGACCTTCCTGGGCGGCGCTATCCTCTTCAAAGAGAAGAATTTGCGCGCCAAAGGATGGGTGCTGCTCCTGCTGCTCGCCGGTATGGTGCTCCTCTTCCTCGGTTCCAGATAATTCATTCCTATGCGTAGATATATCCTGCTCCTTACCCTCCTGATGCTTCCCGTTCTGACGCTCCGTGCGCAGAACGAGGTCACCTCAGCCCGTTCCGCCGAAGTGGCAGCTGAGCCCGATACCGTTGAAACCCAGTTACTGACGCCGGCTCAGGCCATCGATACCCTCGATACGGAAGACAAGTACATGAAGATTGTCATCTATGAGAACTTCACCTGGGCTTATTACGATCTAGGCCATCCCGCCATCGATACGGCCGGTTTCTACGAGGGGTGGGATCCGGAGAAGATTCACGCCTTCAAGGAGGTCCCGGTAGATTCCCTGCCGGCAGAGATTGACCTGCGGCTGGTGGATTCGCTGCATCCCTTCTGTGTGCCGGTTCCCGGTTCGGTCCGGTCGAGTTTCCGCTTCCGCGGCCGCCGTCCGCACAAGGGCGTAGACCTGCCGCTCCAGATTGGCGATACGGTCCGCGCTGCCTTCGACGGCGTGGTCCGCTACTCGGACAAGGGCAAGGAGACGGGCGGTTATGGCGGCTTGGTCATCATCCGTCACGACAATGGTCTGGAGACTTACTACGCACACCTCTCCAAGCGGCTGGTCTTTTCAGGGGACCTGATCAAGGCGGGGGAAGCGTTGGGTCTGGGTGGCAGCACCGGCCGCAGCACCGGCCCGCACCTTCACTTCGAGACCCGATACATGGGCAAAGCCTTTGACCCGGAGCGTATTGTAGACTTCCGTCGTGGCACCATCCGGGATTCGCTCATTACCCTCAAGCGCCACTATTTCAATGTCTATTCCCACTACGGAATGACCGACGAGGAGTCGAAGGCAGCTTCCGGCCGCATCATCTATGTGGTACGCAAGGGCGATAACCTGGGACGCATCGCCGCCAAGTATGGCACGACGGTCTCGGCCATCTGCAAGTTGAACAAGATCTCTTCCAAGTCGCTGATCAAGCCCGGTCAGCGTCTGATTGTCCGCTAGAGAGAGGGCGCTTCCGGATCGTCATCCACGGTCAGGAAGCGTTCCGAACCAAATAGATCGAGCGCTCGTTCCAAGAGGGACGAGCGCGTTGCATTGTGCGCGGCAACGGCCTGATACTGCAGCGATTCAAGCAGCATCACGGGCAGCACGGAGACGCTGCGCAGGGCCGCGTGGTTGACATCCGCCGCCTTCAGATCGCGCAGCATCAGGATCTCACCTTCTGCTTGTAAATTGATATAGAACAACTCCTTGCCATCCTCCAGCCAGGCCGGGACAAAACCGCCCGGGAAACAGAGCGGGTAGAGGGGAAGACCGTTCTCCTCCGCCAGCAGGAAGAAGAGGTAGGCGACTGCGATGGGATTGCCTTTCTTCTGCTCCAGCACGGTGGGAAGGTGGCCGCAGGCGGGATCGGTCATCGCTTCGTCGCGGATCGTGAACCCCAGCCGGTGGAAGAAAAGGTGACAGAAAATCTTGGCGTTCTCCAGCGCGGTCCGCTCGTCGGATGCCTCGTTGCGATAGGCGGAGGCGCACGCCTCTACGGCCCGCGTAAAGGCCTCGCGCGTAAGGATATAGTCGCAGAGAGAAGCAATCAGGAAGGCCGCTTCAAAGAGCGAGAAACCGGCGGTCCCGCAGCTGCGTGAGAGCCGTTTGAGATCCTCCAGCCGGAATTCCTCATTGTAACGGCGCTGCCGCTCGGCAATCAGTCGGAGCCGTTTGGGATTGCGTTCACTCTGACGCAACTGCTCCAGGGCGGGAAGGACCTCGCGCCCCATTTCCAGCAGGCGACGGTCCACACAGGCGGCTACCGTCTCGTCGGGGTCATCGAAGAGGGAAACCAGGTCCTGAAGTTCGCTGCGCGAAGTCATCCGTCAGTCGCGGGTAAGGGCGTCGAGCGATTTCTCCACCATTTCCGCCATCAGCGCCTTGTAATCAGGGTTACTCTCCTTGGCGTAGCGGTTGGCAATGATGAGGCACACCGTGCCGGCTTCGTGGCCTAGAATGGCGGCCATGCCGGCTAGGGCGGAGGATTCCATCTCGATGTTGGTGATCTTCCACTCGCCGAACTCGAATCCCTCCATCTTGTAGATCAGGTTCGGGACCGTGAGTTTCATGCGGACCGAACGTCCCTGCGGGCCGTAGAAGCCCGGTGCGGACATCGTTACACCGCTGATGGTGAAGTCTTTGAAACGCTCGGCAATCTTGTCGCTGGATTTTACGAAATAGGGGATGGCGAAGCGTTCCGGCCAGTCCATATACTTGACGAAGGCCTGCTCGATTGCGTTTTCGCGCACCTTTTCGCCGTCCGCATACCAGTTGAGGACGCCGTCGAAGCCCACGGACATGCGGGAGAAGACGTAGCTTCCCAGCGGAATCTCGGGACGGATGGCGCCGCTCGTACCGATTCTCAGCAGCGTCAGCGTGCGATGCTCCTTCTTGGGCAGGCGGGTCTCGAAATCGATGTTGGCCAGGGCGTCCAGCTCGGTCATCACGATATCGATGTTGTCGGTGCCCATGCCCGTGGAGAGCACGGTGACGCGTTTGCCGTGGTAACGGCCGGTAATGGTATGCAGCTCGCGCGATTCGCGCTCAAATTCAATGGAATCCTTGTCAAAGAAGGAGGCAACCATCTTGACGCGGCCCGGATCTCCGACCAGGATGACGGTATCAGCCAGCTCTTCGGGATGCAGGTGCAGGTGGAACACGGTTCCGTCCGGGTTGATAATCAGTTCGGATTCAGCAATTCGTTCGCTCATGGCTTTTCAACTTTGGTTTGAATTCCAAATATAGCAATTATTCGCGGATTCTGCGTATCTTTGTAGAAAAACCTGAGCTATGGAAACCAAGAAAGAAAATCGGGAAATAATGGTCACTGTTGCTGAATACACCGATCTGATGACCGCCCACATCGTGGCCCAGCGCCTGATTGCCGCCGGCATCGGCGCGACCGTCGTCGGAGGCCAGTCCGCCTATCCCTCCCTGAACGTCATCGACCCCGTCTGCGTGATGGTTCTCGAAGAAGACGAATCCCGCGCCCTTGAACTCCTCGCCGAGCCCGCCGAGGAATGACACGTCTCATCTTTTACTTTACTGGAACAGGCAACAGTCTCTATGTTGCCCGGTCCCTATCGTTGAGCGGCCAGCTGCCGGTCAGTATTCCGCAGGCTCTCCACCGCGACCCGTCCGATTATGTGGCAGACGAGATCGGGTTCGTTTTCCCCTCCTATGGCCAACTGGCGCCTGCCATCGTGCAGGATTTTCTGTCGGTCAATCACTTCCGTGCGCAGTATTTCTTCACGGTCATCACCTACGGATATCGCAACAGCAACGCTGCAGATCTCTGGCATCGACGGGCAGCCTCTCTGGGCGTGAACTTCGACTACGTGACCAGCCTTTTGATGGTGGATAACTACCTGCCGGAATTCGATATGACGAGGCAAGCCTCTTATGATAAGAATGTAGACGGGCAGATTGCCCGTGTCCGGACAGAAATCGACGCTCGAGTGCACCGTATCGACCCGTTTTCGGTGGAGGATGTCCGCTGGCACGAAGCCCTGGCCGTGCATCTGGAGGCCGTCGGGAACGACCGCCCTTTCGCCACACGTGCGGAACAGTTGGTGATTGTTGGGGAGGGGTGTATCGGTTGCGGGGTATGCACCCATGTCTGTCCGCATGGGAATTGGCGTTTAGAGCCGGTTGCGTCCGGATTGCGTGCCCGCTGCGAAGGCCCCTGTGAAACCTGCCTGGCCTGTGTCCAGAACTGTCCCCAGAAAGCGCTGACCCTCCACCAAGACCGCAATCCCCAGGCCCGCTACCGTCACCCCGCCGTCTCCCTCTCCGACCTGATCGTCGCCAACGACGTTCGCTGAGCGATTTCTTTTTACCTTCCCCGATTTAGCCTTGGCGGCTAATTCGCTGTACTACAGCGAATAATGCAAAGCACTGGTACCTAATTTGAGTACCAGTGCTTTGCATTACTGCCTCATGCTGAGGAACTTGGCCGCCAAGGCTAAATAGGACTCTGAGGGTCGGCGTGTCATTATTCTTTCCCGCACCACCTTCTTCCGCAGTTTCAAGGCCCTCACCGGCCAGACACCGCAAGAGTGGCGCAAATCCCGGAGGTAGATTCTTTCTCGGTTTTCCGGGAAAATGACTATTTTTGCGAGTTATATTCCTGCAGTCATGACCTGGAAACGAATACAGACCCTCTTGATCGGACTCTCGGCGGCGCTCGTCTTCGCGATGCTCTGCTGTCCGATGTGTTTTGCCGAGGTGGAGGATCCCTCGCATCCCGGTGCGCTGGTGCGTGAATCCATTCGCTTTACTGATAACCTGACACTCACGCTTTTCGCCGCGCTGGTGCTCTTCATGCACCTCTTTACGCTGGCTTTTTGGAAGCGGGGGTATGTGGAGGGGAAACTCTGTATCGTGACCCTGATCCTGCTGGTCTTCTACCAGGCCTTCATCGCTTACTGGTTCTTCCAATTCAAGGCGATTTATACCTTTACAATCGCCGCTGTCTTCCCGCTCGTGTCGGCCATCCTGCTGGGTATGGCCTATCACTACATCAGCCGGGATGTGGCGCAGTTTATGGTAGATCAGGCCTTCGCGAAGCGGTTCCCGAAGCGTAGCGCAGGCACCCATCCCAAGCAATAAACAAATTCAAAACACACGAATATGATTTACTCCAAAGAAGTACAGCACATGTGCGTGGTCAAGAAGGGCCCCAACCACGGTCCCGCTCCCATTCCGGAAGAGGGAAAGTGGGTGAAGGCCAAGGAGATCAAGGATATCTCCGGACTGACCCACGGCATCGGCTGGTGCGCTCCCCAGCAGGGAGCCTGCAAGCTCACCCTCAATGTAAAGGAGGGAATTATTGAAGAGGCGCTCATTGAGACCATCGGATGCTCGGGCATGACCCACTCCGCTGCCATGGCCGCTGAAATCCTGACCGGCAAGACACTGCTCGAGGCGCTCAATACCGACCTGGTCTGCGACGCCATCAATACGGCGATGCGCGAGCTGTTCCTGCAGATCGTTTACGGCCGCACCCCGTCTGCCTTCTCGGAAGGCGGCCTCGTGATCGGTTCCGGTCTGGAGGACCTGGGCAAGGGACTCCGTTCCCAGATTGCCACCATGTTCTCCACCAAGGCGAAGGGCGTCCGCTACCTGGAAATGGCAGAGGGCTACGTCACCAAAATCGCGCTCGACGAAGACGGCGAGGTCTGCGGTTACGAATTCGTCC
>JAFSWO010000016.1 GCA_017450165.1 Bacteroidales bacterium
GACCGTCTCGAGATGAAGAAATACAATCCTTATCTGTAGAAGGTCACCGTTCACAAAGAAATCAAGTAATACCTAACACACTCATACTATGGCAAAGAAAGCGGTCGCAACCTTCAGCGGCGACAAATCGGAAAAGAGAAACGTTGTGAAGTGCATCCGTATGGTCAAGTCCGAGCGTACAGGTGCCTATGCCTTCCAGGAGGAATTCGTTCCCACGGTTGGCGTGAAGGAGTATTTCGAAAAGAAATAGTTATACAAAGGTTTAGGAAGACGGTCAGGCAAACGCTTGACCGTCTTTTTTGTTATCTTTGTTGCGTTTTAAACGGTTTTTCATGGACTACGACAAGATCATTGCGCTGATTCATTCGGAAGTGAAGCCGGCGCTTGGATGTACGGAACCCATCGCGGTGGCACTGGCGGTGGCGCGCGCTGCGGAGGCGCTGCGCGAAGGATGCGGCTGCGAGGCTGCGGAAATAACGGCCAGCATGAGCGCCAACATTCTCAAGAACGGAATGGGGGTGGGTATCCCCGGCACCGGCATGGTGGGATTGCACGTAGCGGCGGCACTGGGTGCTGTCTGCGGCCGTTCCTGCTATGGTCTGGAGGTGTTGCACGACCTCTGCCCGGAGGCGGTGGAGAAGGCGCGCAAACTGGTTGCTGCCGGAAAGGTGACCGTCACCCTGGCTCCGACCGACGAAATGCTCTACGTCTTTGCAGAGGCCCGTGCGGAGGGGCATACGGCTACAGCCGTCATCTCCGGTGCGCACGACAGGATCGTAGCGGCTACTTTCGATGGAACTTCTGTACTTTCCGGGAAGAAGGCCGGCGAATCAACGGATTCCGGGGCGGCTTCCGCCGTGGAGCCGGATTATGCCCGCAAGATTACGGTCAAGGAGATCTGGGAGTTCGTGAATACCGTTCCGCTGGAAAGGATTGCCTTCATGGAGGATTCCATCACCATGAACCGGGCCTTGGCGGAGGAAGGCCTGCGCCACCCCTATGGTTTGCAGGTGGGGCGTACGCTGCTGGCGGACGACAACAAGAGTGTCTATGGCGACACGCTGCTGATTCATGCAATGGCCTGGACTGCAGCTGCTTCCGATGCCCGTATGGCGGGTTGCACGCTCTCTGCGATGAGCAACTCCGGAAGCGGTAACCAGGGCGTGACCGCCACAATGCCGGTGATTGCCATTGCGGAAAAGACCTGTGCGACGCACGAGCAGCTTCTGCGTGCGCTGGCTCTCTCGCATCTGACGGCCATCCATATCAAGGGTTATCTGGGCAAGCTTTCCGCACTTTGCGGTTGTGTGATTGCCTCCACGGGCAGCGCCTGCGGCATTGTCTACCTGCGCCGCGGCGGCTATGAGCAGGTCTGCGCGGCCATCAAGAACATGATCGGCAACATCACCGGTATGGTGTGCGACGGTGCCAAGGTGGGTTGCGCGCTGAAAGTGGCTTCCGGCGTGGCCACGGCCCTGCAATCGGCCGTGCTGGCCCTCGACGGGCAATGCATCTCGGCCAACGACGGCATCATCGAGGAAGACATCGAAAAGACCATCGCCAACCTCGGCCGGATCGGAAGCATCGGAATGAAGGCCACCGACAAGATGATTCTCGACATCATGTCCTGCAAATAGCACTGTTTTTTTGTATATTTGCAGTTTATAGAAACTGCGAAGATGAAGAACAACGGACTGACCCTTGGCGTACTCGGCGGAATGGGCCCCGCCGCATCGGCAGAATTCATGCGATTGCTCGCAGCAAAAGCCCCGGCCGCCTGTGACCAGGAGCATCCCAAGGTAATTCTCTATTCACTTCCCCAGATTCCCGACCGCACCGAGGCAATCCTCTGCGGCGGCGCCGATCCCACGCCCGTGCTGAAGGAAGGGCTCTCTAAACTCGTTTCCTGGGGCGCTGACCGCGTTTGCGTCACTTGCAATACGGCGCACTATTTCATTGACCGTTTCCGCAGCGAAATCCCTGTCCCCCTGGTTCATATCGTGGAGGAGACCATCCGCTGCTGCCGTGAGCGCAATCCGCAGGGTGCGTGGCTGACCGCCACCACCGGCACGATGCAGACCGGCCTCTTCCAGGAACATGCTCGTGCGTGCGGCTATCGCTTCCGCGTTCCCACTGAGGCCCAGCAGCAGGAGATACACTCGCTGATTCTGCAGGTGAAGGCGGGCGAACTGGAGGCAGCGGCAAAACGTTATCGCGCAGTGTGTGAGGCGCTCTGGGCGGAGGAACGGCTTCCGATCGCCGAGGCCTGCACCGAACTCCCGATTGCCTACACGGCCGCAGGACTGCCCGCCGAACTGGGCGTCTCCTCGCTGGAGGCCCTGGCGGACGGCTGCCTGCGGGAACTCTATCAACCTTTGAAGTAAACTATGGCACTCTTCGGACTCATAAAGACCAAGAAATCGATCTTCGAAAAGCTCTCCCGCGCCATTATGGGCAAGAGCGTCGTGGACGACGAAGTGCTCGACTCCATCGAGGAGGCGCTCATCACCTCCGACGTGGGGGTCGAGACCACCCAGAATATCATCGAACGTCTGGAAGCGCGCGTGGCGCGTGACAAGTATGTCAATACGGAAGAGCTCAACGCCATCCTCTGCGAAGAGGTGGAGGCGCTGCTCGATGCCGACGGAAAAGCCGGCGCAGAGCCGTTTGACTTTTCCAAGAAGCCGTATGTTATCATGGTTGTCGGCGTGAATGGCGTGGGCAAGACCACGACCATCGGCAAACTGGCGGCGCAACTCAAGGCCGCTGGCAAGAAGGTGGTGCTGGGCGCCGCGGATACCTTCCGCGCCGCTGCCGTGGAGCAGCTGGTTATCTGGGCCGAACGGGCGGGGGTGGAGATCGTCAAGCAGGAGATGGGGGCCGACCCGGCTTCCGTGGCTTACGATACGCTCCGCAGTGCCGTGGCGCGCGATGCCGACGTGGTGATCGTGGATACGGCCGGCCGCCTGCACAACAAGATCAACCTGATGAACGAGCTCACCAAGATCCGCAACGTGATGCGCAAGGTGGTACCCGACGCACCGCACGAGGTGCTGCTGGTGATCGACGGTTCCACCGGCCAGAACGGCTTCCAGCAGGCCAAGGAGTTTACCCGCGCGACGGATGTTACGGCGCTGGTCGTCACCAAGTTGGACGGCACGGCAAAAGGCGGCGTGGTGATTGGTATTTCCGATCAGTTCCGCATCCCAGTGAAGTTCATCGGAACGGGAGAAAAGATCGAAGATCTCAAATACTTCGACAAGAAAGAATTCATTGAATCAATCTTCAAATAACAGATACAAGCTATGGTCATTTCGTACAATTGGCTGAAAGATTACCTGGAATTTGACCTGACGCCGGCGCAGGTGGCTACCATTCTCACCGACACGGGTCTGGAAGTGGAACATGTAGAAGAGGTGGAGCAGATTCCCGGCGGACTTGCCGGTGTCGTGGTGGCGGAAGTGGTGGAGTGCGTGGCGCATCCCGACTCCGACCATCTGCACGTCACGAAACTCAATATCGGCGAAGCCGAACTGCTGCAGGTGGTTTGCGGTGCGCCGAACGTGGCTGCCGGCCAGAAAGTGCTGGTGGCAACCGTGGGCACCAACCTGCCGACCCCGGACGGCTCCGCGTTCAAGATCAAGAAATCCAAGATACGCGGTGTGGAGAGCAACGGTATGATTTGCGCCGAGGATGAGCTCGGCATCGGTACCGACCACGCGGGCATCATGGTGCTCGAGGCTTCGGCCGTGCCTGGTACGCCGGCCCGCGAACAGCTTCAGCTGAAGTGCGATACGGTCTATGAGATCGGCCTCACGCCGAACCGTGTGGATGGCGCTTCCGTCATCGGTTGTGCGCGCGACCTATATGCTTATTGCTGTGCGAATGGCATCCCGTGCCGCTGGACGCTGCCCGACCTTTCCGATTTTGCGGCAACTCGTGATGCGGCCGGCACGATTCCCGTCGAGGTACTCTCGCCCGAGTTGGCGCCTCGTTATATCGGCGTGACGCTGCGTGGCGTGAAGGTGGGTCCTTCGCCCGACTGGCTGAAGGAGCGCTTGCAGGCCGTGGGGCAGCGCCCCATCAACAACGTGGTGGATATCACCAACTTCGTCCTCTTTGAAATGGGCCATCCGCTGCATGCCTTTGACGCTGCAAAGATTGCAGGCCGCAAGGTGGTGGTGCGCAAGGCCGATGCGGATTCCAAATTCCGCACGTTGGACGGTGTGGAGCGCACCCTCTGCGGCGAAGAGCTGATGATTTGCGACACCGAAAAGCCGATGTGCATCGCAGGCGTCTTCGGCGGCGAGGATTCCGGTACGACGGAGTCCACCGGCGAACTCTTCCTGGAGGCGGCTTATTTCAACCCGGTTTCCATCCGCAAGACCTCCAAATACCATGGTCTCAAGACCGACGCTTCGTTCCGTTATGAACGCGGTATCGACCCGACCGCTACGATGGCGGCTGCCAAACGTGCGGCACTGCTGATCCGTGACCTTTGCGGGGCGGAGATCGTGGGGTGGACCGAGGTCTGCGCCAAGCCCTATGAGCCGGTTCGCGTGCAGCTGGATTATGCGCGCATGGAGCGCCTGATCGGCAAGGCCATCGGGGGTGAGACTATCCGCAAGATTCTGGAAAACATGGATTTCCGCTTTGTGGAGGCAACGGCAACCGGCGCGCTCGTAGAGGTGCCCGCCTACCGCGTGGATGTCACGCGTGAGTGCGACGTGGTGGAAGAGGTGCTGCGTATCTACGGCTACAATAACATCGAACTGCCGGCCAATATGAAGATGTCCGTCAGCCCTTCCGAGCACCCCGATCCGGAGGTGGTCCGTTCCACCGTCTCCAACCTCTTTGCAGGCTGGGGCTTCGTGGAGACGATGAACAACTCGCTGACCAAAGCCGACTATTACAGTGCGCTGAAGACCTTCCCCGCTGATGCGCTGGTACAGATCGTCAACCCGCTCAGCTCCGACCTGAACGTGATGCGTCAGACGCTGCTGCTCAATGCGTTGGAGGTGGTATCGCACAACTTGAACCGTCAGGTGAACGATATCCGTATCTTCGAGTTGGGCAATGTTTACTCCTTCCGTCCGCGCGAGGGCGTGGAGCAGCCCGTGGCCGACCTGAAGTCCTACAACGAGGAGATGCGGCTCTGCTTCGCCATCTCCTCGCCGGGTGTCAAGGGCTGGCACAACGAGATTGCCAAGGGTGACTATTTCGCGCTGAAAGGCTATCTGGAGATGCTTCTCAAGCGCTTCGGCGCGGATATTTATTCGCTGGAAACGGCCGACGCTCCCGCTGATCTCTTCAGCGAAGGCCTCGAGTACCGCCTGCAGGGCCGTGTCCTGGCCGTTGCCGGAACCGTCGCACCCGTGCTGGCCAAGAAGTTCGACATCAAGCAGCCCGTCTTTGCGGCTGAGATTTCCTGGCCCCTCTTCTTCCAGCTTGTCAAGCGGGACAAAGTGAAATTCAAGGAGTTGCCTCGTTTCCCGGAGGTGCGCCGCGACCTGGCGCTGCTGCTGGATGAAAATGTGCGCTTCTCCGACCTGCGCGCCTGCGCCCTCAAGACGGAGCGCAACCTGCTCAAACGGGTGGAACTCTTCGACGTCTATCGCGGCCCGAAGATCCTCACCGACAAGAAGCAGTACGCGCTGAGCTTTACCTTCCAGGATCCTGAGCAGACCCTGACCGACGAGGCTGTGGAGCGGATGATGACCAAGCTGCTCAAGGCCTTTGAGAATCAGTTCGGTGCAATTCTCCGCTAGTCTTTGCCCGTCCGCCTGTGGATGCGAGCCGATTCATAGCACGCCGGATCTCGGACAGCGGCGCCTCCCCGCAGGAGCGTGACCGGCTGCTCCGCGTGAGTCACCATATCGCATGGATATCGGTGGCGCTCAGCATCGCCGTGATGATCATCGCCGTGGCGGTGGTGGGCGGCTTCAAGGCCGAGATTCGCGCCAAAGCCACCGGCTTCATGGGCTCGGTGGTGCTCTGCCAGCCCGGGCAAGGTCCGCTGAATGAGCAGTTTCCCTTTTCCGGAACGCTTTCGTATCGCGATTCGCTGCTGGCGGTGCCCGGCGTAGTTTCGCTCTCGCCGGTTGCCTACCGCAGCGGTATGATCCGGAACGAAGGGGAGATCGGCGGCGCCTGGTTCAAAGGGGTGGATTCGTTGTACGACTTCTCTTTTTTTGCCGACGCGCTTTCTGAAGGGACGCTGCCGGACTATTCCGGGCGCATCTCGCCGGATGTATTGCTCTCTTCCCGCCTGGCGGCCCAACTGGGTCTGGCGGTGGGGGATACCCTGAACGCTTACTTCGTACGGGATGATCTGAAGGCGCGCAATTTCCGCGTGTGCGGCCTCTTCGACGCCCGGCTGGAGGAGATCGACAATACCTTTATCCTGGCGGACTTGCGCCATATCCGCCGGCTGAATGGCTGGAGCGGCGATCAGGTCTCCGCGCTGGAGGTTCGCATCCGTCCCTCCGCCAGTATCGACGAGGCGGCCAATCGGCTGACCGACATTGAGTATCGGTTGGCCACCGACAATGACGCACCGCTTTTTGTCTATTCGGTGAAGCGCATCTATCCGCATCTGTTCGACTGGCTCGCCGTGCTCGACCTGAACGGCGTGATGATCATGATTCTGATGATGGCCGTGGCGGGATTCAATATGATCTCGTCGCTGCTGATTCTGCTCTTCAGGAAGATTTCGATGATCGGCGTGCTCAAATCCCTGGGTATGAGCGATCGGGCCGTGACGCGGGTTTTCCTGCTGCGGTCTGCACGGGTAGTGGGGAAGGGGCTGCTCTGGGGCAATGTCGCCGCGCTGCTGATCTGTTTGGTGCAGAAGTGGTTCCACGTCATCACGCTGGATCCGGCCAACTATTTCGTGAAGTACGTGCCCATCCAGCTGGACTGGGGCGCCTTCCTGCTGCTGAATCTGCTCTCCGCCGTCGTGATCCTGGCGGTGATGTGCCTCTCGGCGATTTTCATCGCCCGGGTGAGCCCCTCCCGCACGCTCCGCGCCGCCTAGCGCCGCGCCGCCTCTCGCGCCCCGCTGCCTCTCGCGCCCGCCTGCGGCGGGGCAGTGCAATAAGCTACCAAAAAGTCCGGATCAAGCAAGCTTGTCCGGACTTTTTGCTACCTTCTTGCGGAGAGAAAGGCATTCGAACCCTTGATACCCTTTTGGAGTACACACGCTTTCCAGGCGTGCCTCTTAAGCCACTCGAGCATCTCTCCGAATGGGACAGCAAAGATAATACTTTTTTTCATATCTTTGTATGTTATGATTGAGATTGAATCGCTGTTTCGGGAATTCGCGGGCGAAAATGTCCTGAATATTGAGGAGTTACCCTCGTCCGGGAGCAATCGGAGATACTTCCGTGTAAAAGGGGATACCCGTACGCTGATTGCCGTCAAGGGCACCTGCGCGGAGGAAAACCGCGCCTTCTGGACCATCGCCGGTCACTTCCGCGAGAAGGGACTGAACGTGCCCCGGGTTTTTGCCCACAGCGACGATTTCCTCTTCTATCTCCAGGAGGATCTCGGCAACGACATTCTCTTCAACCGTATCGCGGAAGGTCGGGAAAAAGGGGAGTTCAGCGAGACTGAGAAGGCGTTGCTGCTCAAGACCGTCCGCGCACTGCCGGCCCTGCAGTTCAAGGGGGCCGAGGGTCTCGATTTCAGCGTCTGCTACCCCCAGCCTGCCTTTGACCGGCAGATGATTTCCTTTGACCAGAACTATTTCAAATACTGCTTTCTGAAAGCTACGGGCTTGGAGTTCAACGAGATCCGGCTGGATGAGGACTTCCATAAGATGGCCGACGTTCTCCTGCGCGAAGAGAGCGACACCTTCCTCTATCGCGACTTCCAGGCGCGCAACGTGATGCTGGTGGGAGACGAGCCTTACTTCATCGATTTCCAGGGCGGTCGCAAGGGCCCCATCTATTATGACGTGGCTTCCTTCATCTGGCAGGCCAAGGCCAACTATTCCGACGCGCTCAAGATGGAACTCATCGACGCCTACCTCGATGCCCTGAAGCCTTATCGAACCATCAGCAAGGAGGCGTTCCTGCAGCAGCTGCGCCACTTCGTGCTCTTCCGTACGTTGCAGGTGCTGGGCGCCTACGGTTTCCGTGGTTATTTTGAAAAGAAACCGCACTTCCTCCAGAGCATTCCCTATGCGATGGACAACCTGCGCCGCCTGCTGGTCGAGCCTTTCGAGGAGTATCCCTATCTGAATCAGGTTCTTACCGAGCTGACCAATCTGCGCGAATTCGAAGAGCGCAAGCAGGAAAGGCTGGAGGTGAACATCTACAGCTTCGCCTACAAGAAGGGGATTCCCAACGACATTTCGGGCAACGGAGGCGGATACGTATTCGATTGCCGCGCCATCAATAACCCCGGCAAATACGAGCACTACCGCCACTTCAACGGACTGGACGCCGAGGTGATCAAGTTCCTTGAGGACGATGGTGGCGTGACGACCTTCCTGAGCCACATCTACCCAATGGCCGATGCGCACGTGCAGCGCTATATCGAACGCAAATTCACCCACCTGATGTTCTGCTTCGGCTGCACGGGTGGCCAGCACCGCAGCGTCTATTGCGCGCAGCATCTGGCGGAGCATATTGCACAGCGTTTCAACGTCAAAGTCAAACTCTACCATCGCGAACTCGAGATGGAGCAAATCTTCTGAGAATGAGAGCGATGATTCTTGCGGCAGGACTCGGTACGCGCCTGAAGCCGTTGACCGACAGGATGCCTAAGGCCCTGGTTCCGGTCGGTGGCACACCGCTGCTGGAGGGGCTCATCCGCCGGCTTCAGCAGGCGGGCTATGACGAGTTCGTCATCAATGTGCACCACTTCCCGGAGCAGATTGAGGCCTTTCTGCAGGAGCACGACAACTTTGGCAGCCGCATCACCCTCTCCGACGAGCGGGATCTGCTGCGCGAAACCGGCGGCGCCATCCGCCACGCGGCACAACTGTTGCAGGATGCCCCGGAAGGAAGATTTCTGGTGCACAACGTGGACATTCTATCTGATATAGATTATCGTATTCTGATGAGTGACGAGCGGGCGAGGGATATCCGCCAAGGCGGAACTTCCCGTCAGGGCCTTTTCGTTCCGCCGGGCGGATGCCTGAGCCGGACGGCGCTGGCCACGCTGGCGGTCAGTGACCGGAAGACCAGCCGGTATCTGCTCTTCGATGAGACGATGCGGCTCGTGGGGTGGACAAACATCGATACGGGCGAGGTGCGCACGCCGTGGCCAAACTTGGAGGTGAACCATTGCCGTCGGCTTGCCTTTTCCGGCATCTCGGTGCTCTCTACGGCGATTCTTCCGCTGATGCAGCGCTGGCCGGAGCGCTTCTCGGTGATCGATTTTTATCTGGAAAACTGCCGCGAGCATGAGATTCGCGGAATCGATATCACGGGCGCGAGCATCCGCGACGTGGGCAAACTCAAAGAGTTGGAGGTGTGCGCATGAGAATCCGTCTGATGATCCTGACGCTGATCGCCGCACTGGCCATGATCGCCGCGCCGACCGCATCGGCACGGCGGACGGGCACCCGTATCGCTGCGCTGCAAGATACCATTCCGGCGGTCGCCCCCGACTCAACCTCGGTTGCACCTGACTCCACCGCGCAGCTCCCGCCGCCCGAAGACAGTCTTTCGCGCGTCTATCGCGAGCTGGCCCAGGCGATGGGCACGTGGGACGTGGACTCGCTCACTGTCTTTGAGATCGACTCCTGCTTCATGGCCTTCTGCGATTCCATCGCGATGCATCTGCCCGATTCGTCGGACATCCGAAAACTGATCCGCCGGCAGAAGCGCGAGTACCGTGACAGTGTGCGCATCGCCACGCCGCGCGTGCTGAACACCTTCGCGCTGCCCGACTCGCTCTGGTACAAACGCATTGTCAAGTGGACCTCGGAACACAAGTTCAATGAGATTGAGGTTCAGGAGATTGACACCCTTTACAACGGCCAGTTCTTCGATTATCCCTTCTTCAAGAAGGATGTGAATGCCACCTATCTCGGTACCGTGGGCAGCGCCGCGCAAACCTACAACTGGTTCAAGCGCGAGACCACCGGCCTCTTCGATGCGGCGGATCCCTATCTGGTCTATTCCTATACTCCCGAGACGCTGCCGCAATACAACTCCAAGAATCCCTATACGGAGTTGGCCTACTGGGGAACTTTCTTCTCCCTCAAGGCGCGCGAGGAGATTGAAATTCACGTGCTGACCACCCAGAACATCACCCCCGCGCTCAACTTCTCCGTTCTCTACGAAAAGTGGGGCAGCCGGGGTATGCTGCAGAATGAAGCCACCGACAACCGCACCCTCGCCTTCGGTCTGAACCATCTGGGCGAGAAGTACCTGATGAATGCTGGCTTCATCCACCAGCGCATTGAACGCACCGAGAACGGCGGCATTCAGGACGTCAAGTGGATTCGCGATACCATCGTGGATGCCAAGGAGATTGCAGTCAACCTCTCTAATGCATCCAACAAGCTGAGCCGCAACACGTTGTTCATCACCCAGAGCTATGCCATCCCCATGAACTTCTTCCGCAAGGACAAGGATTCGCTCGCGGTGGGAGAGGGGACCACGGCCTATATTGGCCACAGCGGCGAGCTGACCCTCAATAAGAAGGTTTACTACGACAAGATCGGCTCCACGGCTGAGCGCGACTTCTACTTCAACAACTTCTTCCTGAATGCATCGCAGTCGTCCGATTCGCTCGCGATGACGCGCATCGAGAACAAGGCCTTCCTGAAGTTGCAACCCTTTGCACCGGATGCCCTGCTGGCCAAGGTCAATGCGGGAATCGGCTATCGCCTACTCTCCTACTATTCCTTTGATCCTCAGCAGTATATCAGTGGCGCAAAGAACAATTGGTATCATAACGCCTACCTTTATGCCGGCGCTTCGGGCAGCTTCCGCAAATACATTGCCTGGGATGCTGACGGGCAGTACAGTTTCGCCGGTTACAACTTCAGCGATTTTACCCTGGGCGGCCGCGTCCGGCTCTCGATGTATCCCTTCAAGGGTGGTATCCATCTGACGGGAACCATCCGGACCAGCCTGACCGAGCCGAATCCGCTCCAGAAGGCCATCCATTTCAACCACCATGACTGGGAGCGCGATTTGGGCAAGGTTTCGGATACGCGGGTAGGGGCGCAGGTCAGCATTCCGGCCTGGAGGCTGAAGGCCGGAGTGGATTATGCGCTGGTGGCGAACATGGTGTATTACGACTCGCTCTCCGTGATCCGGCAGGCCAGCCGACCGGTCAGCATCCTGGCGGCAACGGCTGAAAACGAGCTGAAACTCGGGCCGGTACACTGGGATAACCGCGCACTGTTCCAGGTCTCTTCCAACGATACCGTGGCACCGCTGCCGCGTTTCTCCCTCAATTCACGGCTCTATTTCGAGTTCACGGTGGTGGAGGATGCAATGGATATGCAGATTGGTGTCAACGGCCTCTTTACCACGGGATTCTACCTTCAGAACTATAGCCCTGACCTGGGCGTCTTCTTCAACCAGCGCCGCGATCCGGTGGCCACGAACGCCTACTTTGACGCTTTCGTCAACATGCAGTGGAAGTGCGTCTGCCTCTTCATCAAGTACACCGACTGCTTCCGCGGCTGGCCCAACTCGGATACCTTCTCCGCGTTCCACTACATCCGCCCGCAGCACGGCTTCAAATTCGGTGTCTTCTGGCCGTTCTAAGGGCAGTCAACCCATAAAAAAAGCCGACCCGAAGGTCGGCTTTTTCAGCATGGGAGTTGATTATTTAACTTCTTCGAAGTCAGCGTCCTGGACGTTGTCGCCACCCTTGTCGGAGGAACCGCCCTGCGGGCCTTGCTGAGCGCCGCTCTGGAAGCCTGCATCCGGAGCGCCGGCACCGCCCTGAGCGGCTTTGGCCATATCTTCGGAAGCGGCGTGCCAAGCGTTGTTCAGCGCTTCGCTGGCGCGGTCGATATCGGCGATGTTCTGGGCCTTGTGGGCCTCCTTGAGCTGGCCGAGTGCCGTCTCGATAGCGCCCTTCTTGTCGGCCGGAATTTTGTCGCCATAATCCTTGAGGTTCTTCTCGCTTTGGAAGATCATGGCATCCGCCGCGTTGATCTTGTCGATGCGCTCGCGCTCCTTCTTGTCGGCCTCTTCGTTGGCCTTCGCCTCATCGCGCATACGCTTGATTTCATCTTCGCTTAGACCCGAGGATGCCTCGATCCTGATGTTCTGCTCCTTGCCGGTAGCCTTGTCCTTTGCCGAGACGTTCAGGATGC
>JAFSWO010000017.1 GCA_017450165.1 Bacteroidales bacterium
AATAATAGAAAGAATTCTTGTTTTCATAGTTCCATTCATTTTTACCAGTTAACAGGATCCGACCAATGAGGATCGGGGAGCGTCAGCCCGGACGTAGCAAGCGTCTGCTCCGTCATTGTCTCACACAGCTCCATGTGAGGGGCTTCATAGAGTTTTTTCGTTTTCATAGTATGAGAGTTATTGGGATTTGCGTATTAAGCGGAGGTAGGTACCGCCGGCTATCGTCAGTGTACAAATCATCGAGTTGGGGGAATTCAGTCGAAGCTGATAGACCACATGGCCGGCTTCATAGGAGTAATCCATCGTCATGTAATAAAGAACGTTGTTGTATTTGCCCGTATAACCTCTCTGACGCGTACCAACCGCTGAGAAGCCTGAAACGTTGCTGCCGCTGCGCATCAACTTGGGTATAATATCGTTGACCTCTTCTTTGGTGGACGCATACTCCTTCTGTTTCATATACGAATAGAGTTGCTGCATATCGTTCAGGCTGGGGACACCCCATCCGTCCGGAGAGATTTTATCTTCCTTGACGAAGGTCGCCGCCTTGTTGCCGGAAACGTTAATGTCCTGCTGAACGAGGCAAGCATACGTATAGAGACAGCCGGCATCGCTGCGAACAGTCTGGGCAGCAGGATCGTTGGCATCGATGTAGGTACCGCCGTCACCTGCGGTCAGGCACATCGGCTTGACGACGGGATTCGTGTTGGCCACCCAATCCTCGATAGAGATATTGGTCGCAATGGGTGAGCCATCCGCGAAACGGGTCGATTTGAAATTTTCCCGCATCCAGTACTGCATACCCAGTTTGACGACCGTGTACTTGTAGGTCTCGGAGGTGCCGCCATGGTTGTCGGGCGCACCGGTGCGGGTTACGGTCACGGTCACAGGATTGCAGACAGCCGTAATCACGCCCGTCTCGCCCGGATCGAGCGGAGCCAGACGCATTTGGGTGGAACCCGCGGGAAGATAGACGTTACCGTCGCTGGTTTCTGAGCCTGCAAAATAGTTCGAGATGTAGTTTCCGTCCCAAACCACCGTACCGCCGTTATTCACGACCAGACCTTTGGTATAATCCACTTCACCAGCCTTCATCGGATACACGACCGTAAAGGATCCCTCTACGATGGTCTTCTTTTCGATATCATCGTACTTGTAGAGGTACTCCTTGCAGATCTCGCCAATCTTCTTGTTGTTGACATTGTCGAAGATCTCATAGACCGGGTAGGTATTCAGGTTGGTTGAGGTAGGCATCGGAATGATGTACGGAAGACCGCTGAGCGGAATCTGCTCAATGTTGGCCACATCCCGCATCGCGCCGGAAGAGATGGTGACCTTGGTCCTACGGGCATCGGTGGTGGAATCATTCTTCAGTATCGTCAGCGTCAAGATTCCATTGTGTACCACGGCAGCCGTAATCCACGTACAACCCTCCTCCAGTTCTACTATAATCTCGGCATCCGGGAGGTTGGTCTTGATAGGAATGTTGTAGTCGCCGGCCGCGGCATCGACCGTATTATCGGTCTTGACGAATGCAAGTGTCTTCATATAATCCTGCCAGACGTTGACATTCTGATTGTTCTCTCCGCAGCTGACATAGATATAGGTCGAACGCGGAGAACCCGTATTGTTCTGGGCGATACTGATCATCCAGGTACCCGCCGTCTCATCCTGATAACAGGTGCACCATTGCTGGTCACTGGGCGCAGCAACCGTACAATGCGCTCTGGATATCTCGGTTTCCACAATCACCGGCACCTGCTGACGGTTACCGGTCAAAAAGAAACCGCCATTGGCAAAGGTTCCTTCCGGACCGCTCACAGTGAATTCGCTGGTGATGACATCTGGGCCGCAGGCAACGCTCATCAGCGCTACCGCGAGAAAGAGTATGATTTTTTTCATCGCTTTCATCATTAATTACAAATCGACAACCGGAACCCAAATCGGAGTAGGAAGAACGAGTGGATTCGGTTCTTTACCGAACATATCCTGGAAGATGACCAGGGTATCCTTGAGCGATTCCGCTTCCACTGCGATTTTAGCAATTCGATCAACCGGATCTTCGTTGGGAGCCACATCAAAGGTGAAACGTGAACGGGAGAATGTCAGATTCTTGACCCAGATCTGATCGCAGGAGTACGTAATGATGTTATCCTTGATATTGGTCTTCAGGAGAGCTGTGACGGATGATTCACCCATGAACTTGACGTAAACCGTATCCGTTTCAAAGGAGATCGCAGGAATGTATTCCTGAAGAACATTGATCCGTTGCTGGTTATCGCCAATCACTACGAAGAAGAAGGATTCACGCTGTCCGCCGGTATTTTCCCCCGCCTTGACGGTGAAGGTTTCCACGGCCTTCGTGTATTTGCACCAGTTGTCGTCCAAATCGCACTTCATGCCCCAGGCAAGACTGGTAGCGGAAGGCACGACTCGGAATTGAACCGTTCCGCCGACCACGGGGAAGGTAATCAGGCTGTCCGTGGAATTGTACAGCGGCGAGTCACACTCCAAGGTAAAGGAGTTGTCATTGACAATCCGGTTTGGCAGCGGCTGCTGGGAACAGCAAGCCAGCGCCAGAACTACCGAACTGAATAAAAGGGAAATGAGTATCTTTTTCATAGCACTATACATCATCTTCAACACCGGGTTTCCAAGGAGCGTAACCGGGATTTTGCTGGTCACGGATGGCGGGGTTGGCATTTAATTCAGAAAGCGGAATCGGATAGACCACTCGGTAACTCATTCCGGAAGGACTACCGAAAGAGATGGTAGCAGAGCTGCCGATACTCTCAATGATGGGACGCCCAGTAATATTGCGGCCATTGCGGAAGAAATCCCAATAGGTGTGACCTTCCAGAATGAATTCGCGACGACTTTCATCCAGAATGTCATTCACCTTGGATACTGTGGCATTGGCCTTGCGGCGGGCAATAGTAATGCGAGTCAGGTATTCGGAGGATTCCGTAGTCTTTCCCAACTTGAAATAGGCCTCAGACATCGCCAGGTAGATTTCAGGCAAACGGATGACCGTGATATTGTGGAGGAAATGGTACGGAGAACCGATATAGCGCCGGATAGTATTGTAATTCTTTCCGGGAATACCCAGATTGCAAATCAGGTAGCGACGCACATCGTTCGCATAAGCGCGCATCGTTTCATAGCCGTTGTTGCTATCCCCAAAAGTAAGGCCCAGCTTTGCGTAGCCGATGTTCGCACTCACCTTGCCGTCCATATCGCTGTCGGGGATATCATATGTCGGGTGACGGACCCAGTAGTTGATGGAGTTACCTCCCAGATTGTCCGCCTCGGTGAACTTCACCTCCCAGATAGACTCACTGTTGAAGGGTTTGTAATACTGGGTCGTATACTGATCGTAGGAGAGCAGCGAGTAATTCGATTCGTACTTGTCGAGCCAATCGGTACCGGTTTCCACCACACGGTCGTTCTGCTCCATGTAGAGGAACGTACGCATCAGCAAGCCCAGCACGGCAGCCGGACCGACGTGCCCCTCATCCACCATTCTGCCTTCAAGCAGGTTGTAGGACTTTTCGAACTGCTCCACGATATAGTTCCAGCAATCGTTGGCCGTATCACGGCGAATATTGTGGTCCAGAATGTTGAAACTGACGGTAGCGTCCGGAATAATGGGCACGCCCCATTTGAACTGCTCGTTGTACGCGGAGCCCCAGGTACAGGAGTAACGGGGAGGATAAGCGTAGAGACGGCAGAGGTCAAAATAGCACAAGCCCCGGATGGCATACGCTTCTCCCTTGATTTGACGCAGTTCTTCAATATCTCCCGGGACATCATCGATATTGTCAATCAAAAGGGATGTTGCACGAATCGTATTATAGATCTTTTCCCACAGGGAACGGGCATTCGCGTTGAGGGTTGAGCTTTCCGAATAGTGGTTTTCCACAACGAAAGCGTAACCGCCGCCCACATTGCGGACAAAGAAATCAGGTCCTTTGGCCGCTTCATACAGATAGAGTAGTCCGCCATAGTACGACGTGTGCTGAAGATTGTGATAAGCACCTGCGAGCAGCATTTTCATGCCGTCTTGCGTCTTGATCACGGTTTCTCCGGAGAGGGCACTCATCGACTCTTTGTCGAGGAAGGTCTTTTCGCATCCAGCCGCAAGAATCAGAACGGCCAGGAGTATCGTAACAGGAGTAAACTTTTTCATCATTTGAAACGGATATTAATACCCAACGTATAGATAGAAGAGGTCGGATAGAGATCGGCGAAACGATAACCGGAGATGGACATCTCAGGATCGTAGTCGCCAAAGGGACCCCAGACAAGAGGATTCTCGGCCTGTACGAAGGCTGACAGGTGGTCCATACCGAGTTTCCCGGCAAATTTCTGCGGGAACCGGTAAGAGAGCTTGATATTCTTGAGTTTCAGGTAGTCGCCTTTCTTCAGGAAGCGGGTGCTTCGGGTCGTAAGGCCTACATTGTTCACACGAAGCGGGTTCTTCGCAAAGATATGGTCAGGTGTCCAGCGGTCGAATTGGCTGCGGGCAATGGTGTAATCCGTACCGCCATCGGTACTGATCAGGCTCGCACCCAGTCGGTCGTAGATGTAGTGACCCAGTCCGTAAACGCCCAGGATATCCAATTGAAATCCTTTGTAAGAAAGCGCGGTGGTGATACCGCCGAGCACCTTGGGAACACCTTGTTTGTCGTGCGTATAAGGTGATTCGCCGGAAGCGGTGGTCATGTATTTGTTGCCGTCTTCGTCATAAGCGTAATACATACAAAGACCGGTGTCCTCGTCGACCTTCGCGTATTCGCGGAGGTACCATGTATGGACATTCACGCCGTTGGCAATAATCTGCCGCTGATAGCTGTCCAGATATTCGCTGGAGAGTCCGTAGTAAATGGAGGACATCTTGGAGATGTTGAATCCAAAGTCCCAGTTGAACTCGCCACGCTTAATTAGGTTCGCATTCAGGCTGAACTCGACACCGGTATTGCGGATGCCGGCATCGGTGTTCATCAGCATGGTCCGGTAACCGGAGGTCATCGAAACCTGAACATCCTGAAGCAGATTGTTGGAAACACGTTTGTAGTACTCCAACGTGATATCGACACGGTTTTTGAAGAGTGTCGCATCCAGGCCCACATTAAAGACACGGTTGCCTTCCCAGGTCAGTTCAGGACGGTAACGGTAGTTGGTGATCACACCCAACTCATTGTTATAGCGTACGGTGGGATAACGGTCCTGCCAGTAATAATACTCGGTAGGCAGCGTACCGTTGACGCCATAGCTGGCCTTGACCTTCAACTGACTGATTTCCCGGCGATAAGGCCGCATGAAGTTCTCTTTGGCAATATCGTAACCGCCAGAGACTGACCAGAAGTTACCGGCCCGATGCTCAGGCGAGAAGAGTGAGGAATAGTCCCGACGATACGAAGCACCGAGCAGGATCTTGGAGCGATACGCATAGTCTGCGCGGGTAATCATGGAGAAGATGCTGTAAGCATAACCGTCACCCGCATAGCCGGAGGCGTTGGAGCTGTTGGTCAGATACGGCGACTCGTCGGTGCCGAAACCCTGAGCCGTAATGGTTTGGTAACGATATTCGAGGTTCTCCAATTCGATGCCGGCTGATGCGCTCAGATGATGGCGCTTCTTTCCCCAATCCTTATCGAACTGCAGCATTGTAGAGTTGGAGAGTTTGGTACGCTGCACATTTCGATCGGTCAGCTCACCATCTGCCGAATAACCGGCACCGAACCGGCTGTCCAAATAGGTCATTCTCCGGAAGCCGTAGAAGTAAACGGCTGAACGGGAGGTAAGTTTCAGATCTTTCGAGAAATTGAGTGCGACGTCGCCCACCACATTCACGTTGAGGGCCGGACGGTCGTTCTTGTTCTCGTAAGCACTCGCAATCGGGTTGTTGTTCGAGTTAAGAAGGTTGTCCGGGAAGAGGAAGTTGTAGGAACCATCCTCCAAGAACGGGGGAACAACCGGCGGAATCACATTGGCGGCGTATTGGGGAGAACGGTAGAAACCGCCACCTGCCAACGGGCCGCTCTGCATCGTGTAGGCCACATAATTGTTGATACCCCAGGTCACGAACTGCTTCGAGCCCGAATTCAAACGCATACGCAGGGAGTAACGCTGCAACTGGGAGTTGATAATGGTACCCTGCTGGTTAAACACTTCAAGCGAAGAGTAGTAATTGATAGAGTTGCTACCACCCCGGAATGAAAGACTGGTCTTGGTGAAAGGAGCCACGCGCGAAACCACCTTGAACCAGTCGGTAGAAGGAAGTTTGTCTGCGTCTTCACAGAAGAAGTCGTAATTTCGGTAACCGCCGTTAGCTGTCGGAATTTGGTACTTGATATTGAACTCGTTGCGCGCCATCTGCTGCCATTCATAAAAGTTCTTGCCCTTCACCGTATAGTTGGCTTTATCAGCATAAAGCTGCTTCAACTCACGGATAAGGCTGTTTCGAATGGCCAGCGAGGAGGTCTGCGATTCAGCCACCGCCTGTTCGAGCATGAAGTTCATTTCTCCCTCTACCCAAAGCTCCGCATATTCGGGGCCGTTGACCAGATCTGGCTGGCCGGTCATATACGAGAAGCCGTTGACCGTTGACAGATTGATTTGAACCTTGTCTGAGGCCATACCCTTCTTGGTAGTGATGACCACCACACCATTCGCGCCACGCGAGCCGTAAAGCGATGCGGAAGCCGCATCCTTAAGCACCGTCAGCGAAGCGATGTCGGAAGGGTTCAGTGCATTGAGCGGGTTGGCCGCCGCGTAGTCGGTACCGGAGACGTTGGTCTGGTCCCACACCACACCGTCCACCACGAACAGCGGCTGGTTGGAAGCGTTCATCGAACCGAAGCCGCGGAGAATGATGGAGCCGCTCTCACCGGGCTGACCGGAAGATGTGGAGAGAGCTCCGGCTACATTTCCGCGGAAGGCTTCTTCCAAGGAAGCGATAGCACGGTCTTCCAGTTTTTTGGAGGTAACCGTCACGGCCGAACCGGTATATGACTCTTTGGACATACTGCTGTAGCCTGTGACCACCACCTGGTCCAAGGCCACGGTTTCCTCCCGCATCGTCACATTCACCACGGCGCGCCCCTCAATGGGGACAGTGACCGTTTCCATACCCAGGAGAATAAAGTCCAGTGAGGCGGTCTTGGGGGAGGCCACCGTTATGACATAATCTCCGGAAGCATCCGTTAAGGCCATGTTCTGTGTACCTGTCTCCAGGACAATGACGCCCACCTGAGCCAGGCCGGCTGCATCTTGGACATGACCCTTTACTTTGACCTTGCCCTGAGCCGAAAGGCTCGGAACAGGTGCGAGAATCAAGAGCAGGAAAGCGAATAATCGGGCTGCTTTCATAGATAGTTTGGTTATTGTTGTAAAGAGTTATTGGTTCGAATAATACATCAGGGTCCCGGCTCCATAGAGTGCGTGGTTCACCATTCGACTGGAATTGTGCGCCACTCCGGGAACTTCTACAAGACGCCAGTTGAAAGGAAGGCCAAGGCTGTCCGCCACCCGTTTAGCACGGTTATAAAAGAAGTGTCCACGTTCAAAACGGCACTTGCCTTCGGCCATGGAACCGGCATCGTCCGGGAAATAAGAGTCTACGGCACGCGAAGAAGCCGTATCGAGTGTACCCAAATGAACAATCATATCCCTTGCGAAATAAGAAGCGAGGTGCTCACGGGTAATTACATTGACATCACGGATAGAGTAAGGGAAACCAAAGGTATTGATCCCATTGGAAACGCCGTTCGGGTCGGGTACCGTGTAGTTACCTGCATTTTGCTCCACCGCCTTACGCACGCGCGCGTCCTTCATAAACAAAAGATAGCGGTGCACCCATTGCCCGCCTGCGGAATGACCTGCCATATCATAAGTCTTACTCACATTGCCGGTCTTCTCTTTGATATAGTCAAAAATGTGCTCTACTATCTGGTAAGTCCAGGTTTCTTCAGGTCTCGCCTTGTAGGTGACCGATGAGTAAGAAACACCGCCGAATTGATAATCAATCGACGGATAAAGTTCCGGTGTAAAATTCGGCGCTACGAGAATAATGTTGCGGTCTGCAGCGATAGACTTCCAGTTCGAAATGGCAATCCGGCCATTTCTCTCCGCACCATGAAACAGGAAGAGAATGGGAAGTTCTTTTACGTTATCGACGAAGGGGATGTAATAAAAGACTTTTACCGGCTTGCTCTCCAGCGGCTTGTATCCCGTATATACCAAAGAATCATAGCCGAAAGAGAGTTGCATCTCTTTTTTGGGAACTGGCGGCTCATCACCTCCACAACTCGAGAAAAGAATAGCGGAGAGTCCTAGTAGAAGCAACAACTTACTCGATGATCGCATAGAATTGAAATTTGCTTAAACGATTTAGCAACCGAGGCGCAATTTAGCACATTCTATTGATATTTGCAAAAAATAGTGACAAAAAGCCGAGACAGTTCGCTGAATCAGTTCCCGAAAATGAGGCAATAGGCCCCGGTCTTCACAGGCTTGTCCGCTCGATAGATACGTTTTCCGTTGGCATCTCGGAAAGATGTGCCGTAAACCATACTCCTTCCGCGGTGACCTACTCCACCCACAATCGCAATATCCCATCTGAAGGGGAACTTGTGGGAACGAGCATAGGTCCGCATGTCTTCGAAGTAATTCTTTGCCCTTTCGTGGCGGTTCGCTCCTTCGGCCAGCGCGACAGCATCGGTGGGGACATGGGCGCCTGAAGTTTCCGTGTCCATATCGCCCGTATGAACGATCATATAGCGCTTCAGGTAGGTCTTGATGTGGCGTTCATCATCGAACGGCGTTCCTTTGATCGTGTAAGGCCAGGTGGTCCCCCCTGTATAATCCCGGACACTTCCGTCATCGGAAAGCCAGGTCCAGGTTCCGGGGTTTGAAGCAACGGCAATATCTACCCGGGCATCCGGTTTTGCCAGCAGATAGCGGTGAACGAACTGACCACCAGCAGAATGGCCCTGTATGCTGTATTTCTTGACGCGGTTGCCGGTCTCTTTCTGGAAGAAGTCGAACATCGGTTCGATGGCACTGTAAACCCACTGTTCCTCGGGGTTGAGTTCCTTGCACTCGCGAGTTTTGAAGACGTTGCCGAACTGATACTGGTTCTCATTATAAAGCTTTCGGCTGAACTCCGGAGAAAGGATGATAAATCCGTCGCGCTCCGCAAACTCCTGCCAACAAATGATAGGGTTGATACCCAGACGCTCAGCGCCATGGAAGGAGATCAGCACGGGCATTCGCTCCACATTTCCGGCAGTAGGGATATAGTAGAACAACTTGATGGGTTTATCCGCGAGCGGTTCATAGACATAGACAAGCGAGTCGAGGCCGCGATGAAACTGGCCCAGGTCCTGCGCCATCGCAGGAAACATCAGGGCAAGAAACGAGAGGAGGAGTACGAGTCGTGTCATGAGCGGGGTGGGTTTAAAGTGGATATTATCCCCGCGCCTTTACGATCGCGAGGAAGTCATCTGCCTTGAGGGCGGCACCGCCAATCAGGCCGCCGTCGATATCGGGGCACGCAAAGAGCTCTGCTGCGTTGGAGGGCTTGCAGCTGCCGCCGTAGAGAATGGTGGTTGCCTCTGCCTCGGCGATGCCGAAGCGGTCGGCAAGGAAGTGACGGATGAAGGCGTGGATTTCCTGCGCCTGCTCGGCCGTAGCAGTCACGCCGGTACCGATGGCCCACACCGGTTCGTATGCCACGATGATGCGCCGGAACTCTTCTGGGGTCAGATCAAAGAGCACATCCTGAATCTGGGTGCCCACCACGACGAAGTGCTCGCCGGCATTGCGCTGATCCAGGTTTTCACCCACGCAGTAGATCACATCGAGACCTTCTGCCAGCGCCAGGCGAATCTTCTTGATGAGTGTCTCTGCCGTTTCGCCGTAGTACTGTCTACGCTCGGAGTGGCCGAGGATCGTGTAGCGACAGCCGGCGCTGCGCAGCATGGCAGCCGAAACCTCTCCCGTATAGGCGCCCTTGGGTTCATCGGCACAGTTCTGTGCGGAGAGGGCGATGGGCGATCCCTTGAGGGCTTCCGCCACCGGGACGAGGTGGGTAAAAGGAGGAGCGACAATCAGTTTGACCCCTGCGGGAATCTCGGCTTTGCGGTCTACCAGTTCTTTGGCCAGGGCCACGCCCTCAGCCACATTGGTATTCATCTTCCAGTTTCCGGCTACTATCTTTTTTCTCATGAGTATATGTTTTAAATATTAGAAAATCAAAGCGATACCCCCGCCGAAGTTGAATCCCGGCTCCACATAGAAAGGCACATATTGGTTGCGGTGGTTGAAGAGGTTGCCCAGTTTGCCGTAGAGGGTGAAATGACGGTTGACCACATAATCCACCGTCAGGCCGAGATTGTGAATCCACGGAGCCGTCCAGACGCCGAAGGTGCTGCCGCTGACGGAACTGCGGAAATCGTAGTCAAGCGACCCGATTAGGCGTTCCCGCCAGTTGTAGCGGAAATAGAGCCGTCCGGTCGCCGTAGGCAGTTGAGTGACGGCTGCACCGCCTGCCATCGGGAAGTAGTGGTAGAAACGCAACTCGCCGCCCGTCGTGACGGTGGAGGATTTCCAGAAGGCATCCAGCCCGCCCATCAGCGTGTTGGCATTCAGGAAGCCCAGCTGGATCTCCGCGGGTGCACCGTCTGTGGTCACCACGGGTTCAAAGATGGGGCGACCCCGTTCCATCACAAACCCTCCGGTCAGGTTCATGGCGAAGCGGCCGAAAACCACTCCTTCCAGCGCGAGGGTCACATCCAGCGGACGGGAACCCATCAACATCGGGGTATTGGGCGAGAGCAGCGGTACCTGGGAAGCCAGGAAGCCATAGTCGTTCAGGTCGAATCCGCCACCGATGATGGTATGGATCCACAGTGCGCGGCGCACCACCTCAACGCGGGCATCCACATCCGGGAAAACACTGCTCAAAGCATTCAGGTTGTTGCCGTCCGGAGCCTTGGCTGCCTTGCTCTCCTGCAGGCCGAACCGGTTGCCGAACTTCACGCCGAAACGCCCCTCGAACCGGCCGCTGTTATACTCGTAAATCGGCGAAAAGGCCACCACTGCGGTGGTATAGTCCTTGGCGCCCGTATAGCTTGCAAAGCGCAGGGACATATCGATATAGATGCGATGGATATCGAAGGTCGTACCCACCCAGCCATCCAGCGAGAAGGCATTCTCACGCAACCCGAGGCGATCCGTCATGGCGCTGGTCAGGTAGGAGGAGTTGCCGGCGTTGTATTGGAACTTGAAGTCGTAGTAGAGATTGTTCTCGTTTTCAGCCGTGGAACGCAGGCCGGCCCGTACGCCCAGGTTCCCGTACCCGTTGCGGGCGGTCGCTCCGGCGGAGGCCACGCTGTAGCGGCTGTCATAGTTGTAGCTCACCCCTACCCCTGCTTCACCGGTTGCCCAGACGAACTTCATATCCGCGCTCACATCGTTATCGGAGTTGCTCATGGAGAGGTTCCCGCCGCCTGCGCCCACTTCCGGCACACTGCCGAAGAAGGAGTTGTGATGGAGGGCCAGGTTAAAGTAGGTTCCGCCCTTGGTGGCCTTCTGCAGATGGAGATCCACCAGCGGCGAGACAGGCATCTGGAGGCCGACTCGAGCGTAGAAGAGCGGAAGCCGGATGGGATCCAGCGGCTTGATGCGCAGTGCATCGTAGGGTGTGAATTCGTAGAGGTTGGCGTAGGGCTTCTCAAAGATGGAATAGTCCGTGGTGTGGCCGAAACGGGCCAGCGTATCGGGAACCTCGAGCGGCAATACCGGTTTGTGGATTTCTCCCAACCTGACATCATAGGAGCGGCTGACCTCAACCGTCGGGTCGAAGCCCTGCGCGAAAAGCGGGCCGGCACAAGCCAGCAGCAGCCCCAGTATCATCATCGCTCTTTTCATCCCTTCACCTCCTGTTTGATCAGTTTTTCAATGCGGTCGCGAACCTGGTCCAGCACGTCGTCGTCATCCCCGGTGGGGGTGTAGCCGTCGAGCACGCTCCGCCAGGTCGCCTCCGCCTGCTCCATATCCTCCCGGGCGGCAAAGGCATCGCCCAGAATGACGAAGCTCTTGGCCAGCCAGTAGAGCTGCGACGTGCCGGAATCGGAGAAGGCATAGACGCGGTTCTCCACCTCCACGAAGTCGCCGGCGTTGTAGGCATCCAGTACCTGCAGGTAATTGGCCTCGGCGCCATAGGCATCCGAAGCATCGGTAGAGAGAGCCTCCAGTAGTGGTTTGGCCTGCATGCGGTCGCCCTTCACCCGGTAGCTCTTGGCCAGCGTGTAACGGGTTTCGCGCAGCGTGGCTTCCGGTGCGCTTTCGTCCGAAAGCAGCATCTGGCCGTCCTTGATGGCATCGTCGTATTTCTTGGAGCGGAAGTAAGCCCGCATACGGCCGAGCCGGGCATTCTGCCGCAAATGGTCGTTCTCCGTATTGGCAATCAGCGCGCTGTAAGCCGCAGCGGCGCGACTGTAGCGCTCTAGCTCCATAGATATCCTGGCATAGGCCACATTGGCCGCCTCCGTAATCTCCTTATTGTCCCCGCGCTTCATCACCTTCAGGTAAGCGTCGGTCGCAGCCTCCTTGCGGTTGGTAGCGCGCAGCGATTCAGCCAGCAGGAACCACGCCTTGGTGGTATACGGGCCGTCCGGATAGGAGGCCAGGAAGGACTGCAGGGCCGACATGGCCGACGTGTGACGGCCATTCTGATGCAGCTGTTCGGCCGATGCAAAGAGCATCTGCTCGCGCTCATCATCGCTCTTGATGTTGGACATGCCGATTTCATCCAGCCACGAGAGGAAGACCTCCGGCTTGTTCAGCGTCTGGTAGATACTCTCCATGCCGGAGATGGCATCCTGAGCCTCCTGGGTGCGCGGGCACTCGGCAACCACCGTCTTATAATAATCGATGGCCTTATCGAACTTGCCGGCGTTGGAGTTAATCATGGCCAGCTCCAGCAGCGACTTGGCATAGAAGGAGCTGTCCGTCTTCATGCCGAGCAGCGTATAGAAGCACTCGCTGGCATCCTCGCTCTCGCCGCGCTGCACATAGGTCCGGCCCAGCTCGAAGAGGGCCTGCGGATAGAGGGCCGCATTGCGGTGGCGGCGGATCACGCTGCGCAGGATGGCGATCTTCTTGGCATCATTGCCCGTCAGGCCATAGGCCACGGCGCTCTGGTAAGCCGGATAGATATCGCTGGAGGTGCTGTATTTGGTGTACACCGTCTCATAGGCCGAAGCAGCGGCGGCATAGTTGTTCTGCATATAATAGGAATCGCCCAACCGGATGCGGGCATCGCGGTCAAAGAGCTGGGATTCAGGAGTTTCAAGGTACTCCGCAAAACGCTTCTGCGCCTCTGCGAACTTCCCGGCCTTGAAATGGCAGTAAGCCAGGTTGTAGAGGCTCAGGCCACCCTGCGCGGTCCGGCGGAAGTCCGCACGGTCCAGCAGCTGGGAATAGAGGTTCGCCGCATCCTGCAGACGGCCGTTCCGGTAGAAGCACTCCGCCATCCAGTAGGAGGCCTGGTTGCCCAGGGCTGCATCATACTTGGAATTGGCGAGCGACGTCTCGAGCATGGGAATGGCCGAGCGATAGGCGCCCGCCTGGATATGCTGCATCGCGCGCAGGTAGGAGGCGCGCTGCAGGTTGACCATCGTCTCGGAATCCCTCTTCGTCACCTTGCCCAACGCCTCCACGGCCGAGCCGTAATCCTTGGCGCGCAGATAGGAGGCGGCGATATAATTGTTGATGATATCGTCGCGACCGCTCTTGGGATAGCGCTGCATGTATTGGTCGAACTGCGAGATATCCGCATTGACATCGAACGAAAGCTTGGCATAGTTGAAGAGCGCATCTTCCTGGATAGCCGGGTCGAAGTCGAGCGTGGCGGCGGACTGGAATGCGGTCATCGCGGCAATCTGGTTGCGCTGGTTCAGGTAGCAGTTGGCCAGATGGTACCAGGCATTCTGCGAAAGGGAGTCCGGCGCGGTCACCACCTTCTCGAAGGATTCGGCAGCGGCCTTATAGGACTTGAGGTCGTAGGAGAGGATGCCTGAGAAGTAGTAATCCTTGCGGGAGAGCTTTGCGCCCGAATTGCGGTAGACCTCCAGGTAGTGGCTCGCCTCCTCGTTGCGGTTCAGCGCAAAGAGGGCCTCGGCCACGATACGCGCCAGATTCGGTTTCAGGTCCGTTCCCACCTCATCGATGATGGTGGGCCCCACCTCGGCCACGTAGGCGTGATCGCCCTGCATGAATTTCGACTCCACACAGTAGTAGGTGGACATCACGCGGAAGCGCGAATCCCCCGCCGCCTGGCGGAAGAGGTCGAAGGCCGCGTCAAACTCCTTGTCCATATATTTGACGTAGGCCAGATAGTAGATGCTTGGGTAGGTATAGATGGAGAGCGGCTCCTTGATGATGCTCTCGTAGCCCTTGGCGGCCTTGTCGTTGTGGCCGGTGCGCATATCGCAGAAGGAGCGCTTGAACTCGAACTCCGTGCGCCAGTCACTGTAGAGATAGCGCTTGTTGATGTCCTCGAAGTATTCGTGGGCCTTCTCATACTCGCCGCGGTCAAAGTAGCGGGAGGCGAGCGCGTAGCGGACCATGGAAAGTTCGGGAGCGGTGGGATAGTTCAGCGCAAAGACCTTCACCATCCACTCGGCATTGACGCGGTCCATGGCGATGGCGCAGAGCACACGGTAGGCCTCCAGCTCGGAGCGACGCAGTGCATAGGAGTCGCCGATAGCGGCCGCAAGCTCACTAAATGCCTGCTCAGCAGCCGCATACGCGCCGCTGTTGTAGAGCATGCGCGCCGACTCGAGCCGCTCCCGGAACTCCGCTCCGTCGGGTTCACCGGCACGGAGGGGCGCCGCTGTCAGTAACAGCAGCAGAAGCGGAAGGAGATATCGCTGAAGGCGCTTCATGGTCCCGAATCATCTGAAAAAACAAATATACGAAATTATTTTCGTAAATTTGTGCATCAAACCCGCTGCTTATGGAAAATGCAAACACGCCCAAGCCGATTATCGAATTCGAAGAGGTCGACATCTCCAATGGGGAACTGACTGTGATCGAATCGCTTTCCCTTTCGGTTCAGGAGGGTGAATTCCTCTATATCACAGGAAAGGTAGGCAGTGGAAAAACCTCGATTATCCGTTCGCTGATCGGGGAGAATCCCGTTTCGGGCAAGCGGGCGGAGGTGGCGGGATTCGACCTTCTGCACCTGCGCAAGCGGCAGATTCCCTACCTGCGCCGCGAGATCGGAATCGTTTTTCAGGATTTCCAGCTGCTGATGGACCGCAGCGTGGAAGAGAACCTCCGGTTCGTGCTGGAGGCCACCGGCTGGCGCAACAAGGCTGCCGTGGATGCCCGCATCGAGGAGGTGCTCCACGCCGTGGGACTCACCCACAAGGCGCACAAGATGCCGCACCAGCTATCGGGGGGCGAACAGCAGCGCGTGGCCATCGCCCGTGCGCTCCTCAACCGTCCGCGCATCCTGCTGGCCGACGAGCCCACCGGCAACCTGGATGCCGACACCACCCACAGCATCATGGACCTGCTCTGGTCCATCAATGCCAAAGAGGGTACGGCCGTGCTGATGGTCACCCATAACCGCACCATTCTCAGCGAGTACCCCGGTAAGGTGCTGGTCTGCGAAGACACTGTCTGCCGCGAAATTTTCTATGAAGAATAAGAGGTACGAAGCCATTCTGGACTGGTTCCGCGAGAACCGGCCCGTTGCGGAGAGCGAACTGCGCTTTCGCAACCCCTACGAACTGCTGGTCTGCGTGATGCTCTCCGCGCAATGCACCGACAAGCGCATCAATCAGGTCACCCCCGCCCTCTTCGAGCGGTTTCCCTCGCCTGCCGAGATGGCCGCGGCACCGGTGGAGGAGATTCTGAGCTACATCAAATCGGTCTCCTATCCCAACAGCAAAGCCGCGCACCTCAAAGGGATGGCGGAGAAACTGGTGTCGGATTTCGGAGGCAACGTACCGGACGACCGTGAATCGCTCCAGACCCTGCCGGGCGTGGGGCGGAAGACGGCCAACGTGGTCACCTCGGTGCTTTGGGACGCCCCTGTCATTGCCGTGGATACCCACGTCTTCCGCGTGGCACGGCGGCTCGGCCTTTCAAAGGGGAAGGATGTGCGCGCGGTGGAAGAGGATCTGACGGCCCATATCCCGCCGGAAATCCGCCCGAAGGCGCACCACTGGCTGCTGCTGCACGGACGCTACGTCTGCACCGCACAGCGTCCCAAATGCACGGAATGCGGGTTGTCCCCCTGGTGCGAGACTACTGCGCTTTCGCAGCGCGCGCCTCGTCGGTCAGATTCTGGAAAATAGGCAGGAACTTCTTGAGTCCCAGCTTTCCGTAAAGCACCTCCGGGTGGAACTGAACACAGAGAATTTTGTCGCCCTCCAGGGCCTCCACCACGCCGTCATCGGCACGCGCCGTCACCTTGAGACTGGGGGCAATCTGGACCGTTGAATAGTTGTGACTGGTATTGACCATCACCAACGTATCCTTGAGCAGGGCAGCCAGCCGGGAATCCTTGTCGATGTGAATGGAGTGGAAATAGGCTTCTACGTTGAGCCCCAGGTTCTCTTTGTCCTCACCGACCACCTTGTGGGCGATCGGGGTATTCGGATAGGCGGTTGAAACCAGCACCGTGGTGCCGCCCAGTACTTTGTTGATGCTCTGGTGCCCCTGGCAGATGCCCAGCAGCGGTTTGCCGGCGGCAATGGCGGCCCGGATGACCTTGTAATCGTAGGTGCCACGGCCCGTGGTATCGCCCGAGAAAGAGCCGGGAATGATAATGGCATCCACCTGATCCACATAGGTCTTGGCAAGCTCTTCCGTTGTAGTGTACTGCGGGAACACCCTGCAGGAGGCGCCGGAAGCAGCCAGACACCGGATGTAATAATTGCGGGTGGCATCGCCCATTCCCGAGCGGGTGATGCCCACCGTGACATCCCGTACGATAGGCGGAGTGACGGGATTCGTTCCCGGATCAGGATCAGGGACGGTCCCCCCGCATGCGACCATCAACAGCATGAGCGCGAGCAGTACAAGCGTCTGCTTCGCCTTGCGGGCAAACTCGAAGAGCGCCGTCGGGAGGTGACAGTAACCGGTCGGATTCTTGTCCAGGTAATCCTGATGATACTCCTCAGCGCGATAGAAGTTCTGGAGCGGGAGTTTCTCCACCATCAGCGGAGCATCGAACTTCTGCTGCTCGGCGGCAAAAACCTCCTCGATCTGCGGCAGGTCGGCCGGATCGGTGTAATAGACGCCGGTACGGTAGCGCGTACCTGCATCCTCTCCCTGCTTGTTCAGGCTGGTCGGATCGATCGCCTTGAAAAAGAGTTCCAAGAGGAACTTCAGTGATACCTGCGCCGGGTCATAGGTCACGTGGACGGTCTCGGCATGCCCGGTGGTGTCGGTATACACTTGCTTGTAGGTCGGGTTTTCCAGATGGCCGTTCGCAAAGCCAACTTCCGTTGACACCACACCCTGAATCTGTTTCAGATAGTGTTCGGCGCCCCAGAAGCATCCGCCGGCCAGATAGATTTCACGCGTCATGGGTCAGAGTTTGAAGGGAACCGTCGTATCGTAATCGTACCAGCTGCGCAGTGACAGTGTAAGGTTCTGCTGGTCATAGACATTGCTGAACTGCGTATCCTCCACCGTGCCGTCCTCCCAGATGAGGTCTTTCCAATGGACCTGCGCCAGGCACTCCTGCGCCTGTTCAAAGGTCAGCGTACCGTTGTGCTCCTTCAGGTAGGCGGAAGCCGTTTCGTAACGCCACCAGCTGCGGCTGTGCGGATTGCCGACGGCCGGATCCGGGGTGGTGGTGTAGTATTTGGGCGAGAGCAGATGGTTGGTGACGAGCATCGCATTCTCCCCCTCCGGCTTGTTGACGATCATCGTCTTCCAGCCGTCTTCCTTATCGAATTCAATGACAGCTACATCGCCATAGGCATCGGCCACCATGTAGTGATAGCCGGCACCGACCACCGTATCGTGGCAGACATCGAGCATCGAGAGCAGATCGAGCGCCTCGGGCACCGTCGCGCAGCGATCCAGGAAAAGGCGCATGATCACAGTCGTGCCCACCTTGTGCAGGCCACTCTCCTGATGTGCTGCCTGATGCGGCAGAGCCATGATGGAGGTGCAGAGTCCCTTCTCATTGATGCCGTCCACCGGCGCATAGATCGCGGCCAGGCAGTTCACCTTTTTCAACAGCTTGGTGGGAAGATTATCCAGCCCGTAGCCGAAGTGCGACATATCGCTGACGGCAATCGAGGCATAACCCTTCTTGGGACGCGAAACGGTCACCATCGACGGGTTCTTGAAATAGTCATAGTTGCGGCCAAACCAGTAGCCTTCACCCTCTGCTTTCGTGGCCTGGAAGCTGGTGCAGTTGAAAACGGTCACATCCTCACCTTCTTCCACCACCTGTGCGCTCTTGAGCTTGATAGGCAAGCCCTTTCCAACTCGGCCCACGACATACTCAAGCAACTTGGCGTTGCTGTCGATGTCTTTTGAAATAAGGTCGTCCAGATCGTAAGATGCCTTGTACTGCATCTCGTAGAGATAGGGATTGTCCCCTACCTGATGAACCGTGCAGAGCGTACGGATCTCGCCGCCCCAGATGCAGGCTACCGCTACGCAGAGCGCAGCCAGCACACCGACTATCCAAAGGAGAACTTTTTTCATCTTTCGCGTCTTTTGGAGGTTAACAATGCGAAGATACGTTTTTTCGGCCTATTCTTTGCAACCTTTCGGAACCGTTTGCCGTCTAACCCTTGCAAACACCTTAAAAAAACGTTTTTCAGATGAAAAATCGACTCCTATATTCTATTGTAGCGCTTGCGCTTTGCACGATGGGTGCAATCTTCACTTCCACTCCGGCCTTTGCTGCACGGCAGACCTTGATTCCGGTTGAAGGAACCATTACGGAGACTTCCGGCGCACCGCTGGGCTTTGCCACGGTGGCGCTGATGGCGTCGGACAGCACGCTGATCGCCGGTACTTCGTCGGATGAAAACGGACGCTACAAACTGAACGCTCCGGAAGGAGAGTGGACCTTCTGCGTTTCCCTCATCGGCTATCGCGACCGCAGCCTCACCGTCACGGTACAGGCGCCGCGGACCGAACTGCAGCCCGTTGTCTTGGAAGAAGATGCCCAGATGCTCGAGAGCGCACGCGTCACGGCCAAAGCGCCCATCATGGAGGTCAAGATCGACAAGGTGGTGATGAATGTGGCCCAAAGCGCTATCGCCCAGCAGTCCAACGGCCTGGATATTCTCAAGAAGGCCCCGGGCGTGGTGATTGACAAGGATGGCAACATCACCCTCAACGGAAAGTCGGTGGCGATCTGGATGGACGGCCGCCCCTCCCATATGGACGGTAAAGCGCTACAGGCCTTCCTGCGCGGGACCGAGGGCAGCAGTATCGACAAGATTGAACTCATCGAGCACCCCTCTTCCAAATATGACGCGGAAGGTTCGGGCGGTATCATCAACATCCGCACCAAGCGCAATATGCTCTCCGGCCTGCACGGCAGCATCGGTGCCGACCTCCGCGGAATGTACTTCGGATCCCACAACCGTTTTGCCTGGGAAGACAGCGAATGGGCAAACCTCTCCTGGCGTACCAATAAAACCAACACTTTCCTGAATTTCTCCCACGGAGACTATTGCTTTGATGTGGATCTGGACGTAGATACAAAAATGGAGTCTTTGGGCGGCATGATGGAACAGCTGTCGCAGTCTTTCCACAAGACCAATTTTTCCAGCAACCGAATTACGCTGGGTAACGACTGGTTCGTCGACAAGCGCAATACCCTGGGATTCATCATTCGTCTCCCTTGGCATTCAGAGGGGTCCAAGAGCAGCCGTCCCGAAAACGTTTCGCGTCTGTTGCTGGATGGGACCGAACTCCAGAAGGATGAGTCTGCCATTATCAACGATTCCCGTTATACACAGGTTTCGGCCAACCTCAACTATACCCATATCTTCAATGAGGCGCGGAGCGAGGAACTCACCATTAATCTGGATGCCTATCGCAACGGGCAGTTCTCCGACAACCGGCAGGATATCTGGACACAGACGGCCGGATCGACGGACTGGGCCGAATCGGGCCGCCAGATTGTCGGCGACGGTCTTTTGAACATTCTTTCAGCAAAGGCTGATTACCAGAGCGTTCTCTGGGGATCGACAATGTTCGAGGCCGGTGCCAAGTGGGCTCGCTCGTCCACGGCAAACGATACGCGCCGTATTGAAACCGGGCCTTCGCCGATGGATCAGACGACCACCTTTACCTACCTGGAGCACATCGGTGCGGCCTATTTCAACTTCGCCCGGCAACTGGGTCCCAAATGGAGCGTCAAAGCCGGTTTGAGAGCCGAGTATACCTGGACCTTCGGTGACTGGATTACGGCCGGCACTGAGACGCACCGTCACTACTTGAACTGGTTCCCGACGCTCTTCGTAGGGTGGCAACCGACCCAGAAGCAGAACTATGCTTTTTCGCTCACCCGCCGTATCCGCCGCCCCGGCTACTGGAGCCTCAACCCGGTGGAAGAGTACATTGATGCGCACACCAGCACGGTGGGCAACCCCGACCTGCTCCCCGAATTTACCAACTCGGTGGGATTCCAGGCTGGCTTCGGACAGCATTTTTCACTCGCTGCCCACGGCCAGTATTCAACACAGGTCACCACTCAGATTCCTACCTACGATGCCAGCGGCAACCAGCGGCTTGAGTGGGGCAACTTCGGACGCACCTATCAGGCAGGAGTATCCGCCAACATGACGGCTTTCCCCGTGACCTCCTGGCTGGACTGGACCGTTTCGATCACCGGTGTTTGGATGCAGAATATCTCCGATGCAACCGCCTATAGTCAAAGCAGTTATTCCGGCTTCTTCCGCACTTCGCTCGCCTTTACGTTGCCCGCTGACTGGAAGGTGGAGTGGGATGCCTACGCTCAAACGCCAATGGTTTACACCTATCTCAGAGTCCATCCCAGCTTCTCTTCGGATATCGCTCTCCGCAAGACCTTCTTCGACGGGGCGCTCTCGCTCAACGCGGGCATCCAGGACCTGTTCCGGACCAGCCAGCAGAATATCGACATCCTCGACACCAATACCGGAAAAGTGGTCTCGGTCCTCAATCAGAAATACTTCAACCAGCGCGTGAATATCGGGCTGACCTGGAGCTTCGGCAAGGCATCCTCCACCCGTCGCCGCCATGTGGGTGAACTGGAAGAGGCCTCCCGCGCATCCGGCGGTGGCGGAATCGGAACCGGGAAATAGTCCTAAGATTTCCAAGTGTAGATAGTGGTCCATAGTTTGGACCACTATCTACACTTTCGGGGGTAAAACGTGCATAGTGGTCCAGCAATTGGACCACTATGCACGTATAATTAATAGGCATCCAAGAGACTGGAAATTTGCTCGTATGATAATCCGGCCACTCTGGCTAGTTGATTTGGATTGGCAGAAAAGCGATAACGCAATTGTCGCAATAGTTCGCCCTTTTGAGCATCATTCAATTCTAGTATCCCGGTGCGATGGAAGGATGATCTGCACAGATCTTGAATTGCAGCCGTCAGCACTTGGTCCCGAAAAGCGGGAACATCTTTTTCGCCGAACTCCGTCTGACGCCTTGCTTTAGAGGAGTTCTGAAGAAAGAAGTTCATCCGCTTAGGCGTACGAAACAGTGATTCAACAAATGAGACCTGTACGTATGAAGAAGGAGCAATTATGCCTTCATTGAGAAAACAATAGTAGGGTGGAACCATCTCTGCACTGTGCAACAGCCTTCTACACTCCCTTACGGAAAATTCGCTCACTGGAGTTCCCTTGGGAAGAGATGGATTGAAGAAAGCATTCCCAGTACCCCAAGGATATTCATTTGCATTCAGGCAGATGTTGGCTGCTACACTATTCATCTGAACGTACGCTATGGCCCTTTCCAGCGATTCGTCCCCGTAACGCAGTTCTCGCAAATCAACTTCATTTCGTCTCAACAACTCCTTACTGCCATATTTATGGCTGAAGTACTGACCAAATAGCTTCTTAAACCGCGTAATGAAAAGCATGCACTCTTCATAAGTTCCCTGAAGAACTAAGTGGACGTGGTTGGACATTAGAATGAATGCAATTACCAAGGCATGCGAGGATGCTGCCACTACTGAAACAAGGTTCATCCCCACTTTGTAATCTGATTCGTCTCTAAACCAGAGACTGTCCAAAAGATGGGCTGTGGTTACCAGCCAGAATTTCAATCTCTCCATAATCTCTAAACAAACTGGCTGAAATCTAGGCCGTCGCCGACTCTCCAGCCATAAAAACAATCTACATAACTGTGGCGACAGCACAGCAAAGATAAACAGAATTGCTCTAAAATGATGACTGTTGTGCGAAAAGCAATAATGTCGAGACCCTAGACATCTCAAGCCCCCACTAGAAGTGTGCATAGTGGTCCATAGTTTGGACCACTATCTACACTTTCGGGGGTAAAAC
>JAFSWO010000018.1 GCA_017450165.1 Bacteroidales bacterium
ACCTTCTCCACGACCTCCTCGATGCGGGCGGGGTGGATACGGCCGTCTGTCACCAGCTGGTGCAGCGCCAGACGCGCCACTTCGCGGCGGACCGGGTCGAAAGCGGAGAGCAGGATGGCCTCAGGCGTGTCGTCCACGACGATTTCCACACCGGTAGCAGCCTCGAGCGCGCGGATGTTGCGGCCCTCGCGGCCGATGATGCGGCCCTTGACCTCGTCGTTGTCAATGTTGAAGACGGTGACGGCATTTTCAATGGCGGTTTCAGCGGCGGTGCGCTGGATGGTGTTGATCACGATTCGCTTGGCCTCTTTGCTGGCCGTCAGGCGCGCCTCGTCCATCACGTCGTTGATGTAAGCGGCGGCCTGTGTCTTGGCCTCCGACTTCATGGTTTCAACGAGCTGGTTGCGGGCGTCGTCGGCCGTCATGCCGGCCACCTCTTCCAGTTTGACGATGGCCTGGCCGCGGAGTTTCTCGTACTCCTCTTTTTCCTTGGTCACAGCCTCCTGGGCGAGCTTGAGATTCTCGCGCGCAGCCTCGAACTCCTTGGCCTTGCGGCCCAGGTCGGAACTCTGCTGGTTCAGCTGCATTTCGCGCTGCTTGATGCGGTTCTCAGCCTGCTGGATCTGCGAGTTCTTCTCGTTCACATAGGCCTCGTGCTCACTCTTGAGCTGGAGGAATTTCTCCTTGGCCTGGAAAATCTTCTCTTTCTTGATGTTTTCGCCTTCGGCTTCTGCCTGTTTTAAAATCTGACTACTCTTGTTGCCGAGTATAAGTTTCCGCATAAGCCAGAAAATCAGAATTCCTGCGCCTGCGGAGAGAATTGCGGTAATGATGATTGCAGTAATCATGGTGGTATATATTGATAGAAAGTGCTTATGTGGCGCAATTGGAAAAAGCCGTTAGTCTCGGTCTGACAAAAATCTTAATAAATAAGATTTGAGCTCCGGAGTGTTTTGATCTCAGACTTCCAACGTCCCTGCAAGCAGGAATCCCCCGAAGGGTAACCTAGGCCTGTCTTCGATTTCCGAGTAACTCGATTAAGTTTTTAGTGTTGATTTTGGCTTAGAGCAAAACTAACGGCTGTGCAGATAGGTGCCAAGTTTGCGGTCGAGTGCGGCGATTTCATCGTTCACCTCCTTGAGTTCGCCGGCGTTGCGCCGCTGGGCGTCAATCAGGCGAACCTCCTCTTCCAACAGTACTATGCTCAGGATGTCGCGCATCTCCACATTGACGAATTGCGTGCCGGCATCTTCTATGCGGGCATTGAGCGAATCAACGGCGGCGCGGATGGATTCTTCCATTTCCGGTTCGATATCCAGCGAATAATTCCGCCGTGCTATCGTGACATTGATCCGTTGCTTGTTCATATCAATCGTCGAGCAGTGCGATGCACTGATCTATCTGTTTGAGCATCTTGGAAACCTTGCGCTTGGCCTCCGCCCTATCAGGCGTAGCATTGCTGAATGCTAAATCCAATTGCAGTCGGTCTATTCTTTTTTTAAGGTCCTCTATTTTGGTTTGTTTCTCAGCCAGGTCCTCGTGCGCCCCCTCCACCTCCCGTTTGAGTTCCGCATTTTCACGCGAAAGCCTCTCGTAGCGGGAGAGCAACTCGGCGATGCCGGCTTTGAGCGATTCAATGGGCGAGAGAGCCATAGCCATTTATTATCACACAAAGATAATTATTTCTTAACTTTGTACAAGAACTTTTCTGAATCAATTAACGAAAATCGCTATGAGTCAACGCAAAAGAAAGATCGGCCTGCTGCCCAAAGTGATCATCGCAATCCTGCTCGGTATCGGCCTTTCCTTCCTCTTTCCCGACTGGGCTGTCCGGCTTTTCATCACCTTCAATTCCATCTTCAGCAGCTTCCTCGGACTCTTCATTCCGCTGCTGATTATCGGTCTGATTGCGCCGGGCATCGCAGACCTGGGCAAGGGCGCCGGCAAACTGCTGCTCATCACCACCGCCATTGCCTATTTCTCCACGGTGCTGGCCGGAACCTTCTCCTACGGCATCTGCAGCTGGACTTATCCCCAGTTGCTCGGTGATTCGCTCACTGCGCTGGGCGCCATCGACATGGCGGGCGGGCTCACCCCCTACTTCACCATCGAAATGCCCGCTTTCATCAGTGTGATGAGTGCGCTGGTGCTCGCCTTCATGCTGGGCCTGACCATGATCCACATGAAGGGTCATGCGCTGAAGGATGTGATGATTGATTTTCGCGAAATGGTCTTCATGGTCATCAACAAGGTGATTATTCCGCTGTTGCCGCTCTTCATTTTCGGCATCTTCCTGCAGATGGGCGCCGAAGGCAAGGTCGGTCCGGTGCTGGGCATGTTCATCAAGATCATCCTGATCATCTTCGCCATGCACGTCACATTTCTGCTGCTGCAGTTCTGCATTGCGGGTGCAATCGCCAAAAAGAACCCGCTCAAGGCCCTCTGGACCATGCTGCCGGCCTATCTGACCGCACTGGGCACCCAGTCTTCCGCCGCTACCATTCCGGTGACGCTGGCCCAGGCCAAGAAGAACGGCGTACGCAGCGAGGTGGCCGATTTCACCGTGCCGCTCTGCGCTACCATCCACCTCTCCTGCAGCATTTTGAAGATCGTTGCATGCGCGCTGGCCATCTCCATGAGCATGGGGATGGACGTGAGTTTCGGCACCTACTTCGGCTTTATCCTGATGCTGGGTATCACGATGATTGCGGCTCCGGGCGTCCCGGGCGGCGCCATCATGGCTTCGCTTGGGCTGCTCGCTTCGATGCTTCATTTCGATGCGAACATGCAGGGCCTGATGATTGCATTGTATATTGCAATGGATAGCTTCGGCACGGCCGGCAATGTCACGGGTGACGGCGCTATCGCGCTGATTGTCAATACGATTAAATTTAAAAAGAAAGAGGAATAAACTATGAGTGCAAAGCTCCGTAACGGATTAATCGCGCTGGCGGCGCTGCTGCTCTTTCTGGGCATCAGTTCTTCCGCCGGATTCTTCGGCGCGCGGGTCCTTGTTCTGACCCCGCGGCCGACCAACGGTGAGCATGTCATCACCGTCTGTGCCACGACCGACCTGCACGGGGCCTATTTTGCAGAGAATTATGACGGCAGTGCCAACGCCACCTCGCTGGCCAACGTCTCTACCTATCTGCAGGAGCTCCGCAGTGGGACGAATCCTATCTTGATTGATGTGGGTGACAATCTCCAGGGCGACAATGCCGCGTTCTACTACAATTTCGTCGACACCGCCTCCACGCACGTATTTGCCGCGATGGCCAATGACCTCGGCTATGAAGCCATCGTGGTGGGCAATCACGATATCGAGGCCGGACACGGCGTCTACGACCGCATCAAGCGCCAGTATCGCGCACCGCTGCTGGCGGCCAACGCTGTCCACACCACCGGATTGAAGGCCGGAAGGCCCTATTTCAAACCCTACAAGGTCATCTTCCGCGACCGCCTGCGGATTGCCGTCATCGGCATGACCAATGCCAATATCAAGGCCTGGCTATCGGAAGAAAAGTGGGCAGGCATGGATTTCATCCCCATCTCCGAGATTGCTCAGAAGTGGGTGGACAAGGTTCGCAGACGCGTCAATCCCGATCTCGTAATCCTGGCTGTCCACAGCGGAGCAGGAACGGGTGAAGGTCCTGATATTGAGAATGAAGCGCGCTATCTGGCCGCCTCTTTGCAGGGCGTCGACCTGGTGCTCTGCGGACACGACCATCGTCCGCGCATCGAGACGTTTGAACACGCTGACGGCACCCAAACGCTCCTGATTGATGCCGGCACCAAGGCCCGCGTTGCGGGTGAGGCTACCTTCAAACTGGAGGTCGCGCGCCATCGCGTCAGCGGCAAGTCCTGCTCCGCGCAACTGCTTGATATGCGCGATTTTGCGCCGGATACTGCTTTTATCGCCCGCTTCGCACCGCAGTACGAAGCGGTCCGCAACTACGCGTTGCGTCCGGTGGGAGAACTCACCGCCCCGCTCAGCTTCGAGGACGCGCTCGAGGGTCCCAGTGCATATATGTCACTGATTCACAGGGCACAGCTATATTTCAGCAAAGCTGACATTTCAATTTCAGCCCCCCTCACCAACAAAGGTTTCCTGCCCGCAGGGCCCGTCACATTCCTGGATTTGACCCGAATCTACAAGTATGAGAATCTGCTCTACACGATAGAGCTGACGGGGGCGCAGCTACAGGGCTACCTGGAATACTCCTATGACCACTGGATCCGTTGCGACGGTCCCTCCTATAACTACGATTCTGCCGCCGGAATCCGCTATACAGTCACCTGCAACGCACCTTACGGCCAGCGTGTGACCATTCTTTCCATGGCGGACGGACAGCCTTTTGATCCCGCTGCTACCTATAGCGTCGCCATGACCTCCTATAGAGCCAGCGGCGCCGGCAACCTTCTTTCCGAAGGCGCCGGCGTCGATCCGGATTCGCTGTCGATTACAGCGACTTTCAAGGATATCCGCTCGTTGGTCGGAGATTATCTTTCGCAGGGGCCTTACGCCCCTGTTGCCGACGACAACTGGGCGTTTATCCTCTGATTTCTACCAATAAGTGATGGTGCGGGTAACGGTGTACGGGTTGTACTCCTGACCGTCGTTCGCCACATTGCGCCCCGACATCTTGGTCCACATACCCTTTGAGTCGTACTCATAGGTATATTCGCTGTACTCCGTATTGTTGAAGGTCGGATCCGTGGGGCGGTATTCGCGCAGTTCCTTGATGAGGTTGTAGTATTTGTCATAGGTGCACGTTACGGTTGTCTTACCGCCCTCCTCATAGGTTTCCACGGTTTTCTCTTCGAGATTCAGCTTGTTGTCGACATTCTTGTAGGTGGTGGTACGCGTCTGCGTAATCTTGCCATCGTACTTGAAAGACTCGACATAGGTCTTGAACATGCCGTTATCGTAATAGGTATTCGGGCCCATGGATTGCCACTCACTGTCTGAGCTGATCGGATATGTGCCGTCGTACTGGCAGGTCGTCTCAAAATTATTGTAATCCTCCTTACCGGTGCTCTTCGCCGTCAGGACATCTCCCTTGAAGGTATATTCGATGGTGACTTTGTCTCCATCGTAATCCTTCTCAATCTTGGTAATGCCGGGAAGCAATCCAATATGATTGAGGTGGAAAATGGTCTCTCCCATCAGATCGCGAGGAAGGAAGCGGTCTTTGTTGGCACCGCCATAGGTATAAGTAATCGTCGTGGTGCCGGTCACCTTGCCTTCGTTATAGTTTTTCTGCGTAACGGTTACCGGGAGTCCATCCTTGTCGTAGGTCGTCGTCTCTTCATACCATTGTGATTTGGTGGAGATCAGCCGGCCATCTTTGTCAAAGTTATAGACGAATTCATTGTCGGTACCGGGACCTTCAACAATGGTTTTGACGCCTTGGGCAATGTTGGTGCGATTCCACCAGTCGCCGTCGCCGCCCATTCCGTTCGGTCCGCATGCCGAGAACAGCATCGCCGCCCCGAAGCAAACCATCGTAAAAATTGCGAATCTTTTCATATAGAAATAGGTTAAATAGGTTTCAAATCCTTACAAAGATAGAAATTAATTTTAACAATGGATATTTAGGCTGTCAAACGTAGAGGGACCGCGTCAGCGGTCTAGCGGGAGCGAGGGCGAGAGCGAGGGCGAGAGCGAGGGCCTGCCCCGAGCATAAAAAAAACCTCAGGCTTTTTCGGCCCAGTGCTGTTTACGTCCCATTTTCTGGGACGAGAACGGCAAATAAGCCCCAAAATGCTGTCTACGTCCTCATTTTGGGACGCAAACAGCACCTTACCCTCCACAGGGCAGATACGTTTCCGACCAACTGCGGCTCGCCAAAGTCGTGCAGGAGAATATGCCCTAGAAGCGCCCACAGAGGGGGTCAGACTGAACGGGTGGCAGATTTCGGCCT
>JAFSWO010000019.1 GCA_017450165.1 Bacteroidales bacterium
CGTTTTTGTAAAGGACGTGCTGGCCGAGATGCCCGAGCCCAAACCCGCCTACAACACCGTATCAACATTTATCCGCATCCTTGAGAAGAAGGGTTTCATAGGCCACACAGCCTATGGCAAGACCTACGAGTACTACCCTCTTGTCCCCAAGGAAGAGTACACCGGGACTTTTATGACCGGCGTGCTGAACAATTTCTTCGGAGGGTCGCTGAGCCGGCTGGTGAGCTTTTTCTCCGACAATAAGGCCATCTCGCTGGAAGAGGCCGATGAAATCCTTAAAATGTTGGAGAAATGATAGCATACGTTCTTGAGACTATCGTGTGCAGCGCGCTGTTCCTGGCGCTGTACCGGCTGCTGGTTGCGGGCAAGGTCGCCCCGCTGCCGTCACGTATCTTCCTGGCGGGCACGATGATTCTGTCGGCGGTGATTCCGGCTCTCCACCTGCCGATTCTCCCGGCCAGGGCACAGTATGTACAGATTCCGGTGACAGCCGCCACGGCCGAATCGCTATCTGTAGCTGCGGATAATCCGAACTCGGTATCTGTCTGGCAGGTGGCGGTAATTGCCATATATATCGTAGTGACCCTGATATTCCTGGCCCTGCTCTGCCGCGACCTGGTCAAGATCGCCCGGTTGCGCCGCAAAGGAACAATCTCCTGCAAAAGCGGATATACCCTGGTTGAAAACGATGCCGTCGCCTCCCCGTTCACCTTCTGGCGCACCGTGTTTATCGGCGACGGGATGGAGCCGCGCGAGCGCGAGGTGGTGCTGGCGCACGAAAGCAGCCACGCCCGGCATCTGCATACCGTGGACAAACTCCTGCTATCGCTGCTGCGGGCGGTGTACTGGTTCAATCCGTTCTACTGGATGGCGTTAAGTTCGCTAGCCCAGCTGCAGGAGTGGGAAGCCGACCGCGACACCCTGGACGGCGGAGTGGATTTGCAGACCTTCCGGATGACCATCTTCAAGCAGATGTTCGGCTACTATCCCGACATGACCTCGGCGCTGGTCCAAGGCCCTCTGAAGAAGCGTTTTGCAATGATGGTCAAGGGGATAAAGTCCCGCCGGCCGGCACTGCGCCTGGGCGCGGCCCTTCCGTTGGCAGCGCTGCTGGTGGTGATGTTCGGCGCCACCGCCTGCCCGTCGCCCGGAAAAACCCAAGATGGCGACCCGTCACCGGTAAAAAAAGTAACAGCAGTGGAAGTAGATTCCACCGGCAACACTCGCCGGATAGTTGACATAAAGGCTGTTACCGAAACTGATACGATTGTTGGCGTAGCGAATCAATTGGACAGCACCGTCTCTATTGTTGCCATCAAAGATTCCGTAATCTCATACATCGTAAATGGCAAGGAGATCCCAGTTGACAAGATAATCCGTATCGATAAATCAACTGCGCCCACGGATTCTGTGAGAAAAAGGGATTCCGCAACGGTAATAGGCCTCAATAAGGATGATTCCAAAAAATTTCTGGATCATTTTGGTGCGAAGACGCGCGATAGCATTAACGACGCCGTGATTGTAGTGCGCGACGACTCCCACACATCGTATACCGTCAACGGAGTTGTCGTTCCAAAAGACAGCCTGAAGCGTATAGACGCATCCAAGATAGAATCCGTCTCCGTAA
>JAFSWO010000004.1 GCA_017450165.1 Bacteroidales bacterium
CCGCTTCGTATCCCGCCGGCAGGGAGTTGACCGCATTGCGGTGCGGCCCCAGTGCGACCGGCCGCCAGGAGGGGTCGACCTGCGCGAGGTTGTAGTAATCCTTGTCGTTGGTTCGCCATTCGCGCTGGGCGCGGAGGGTGGTCTGCAGATAGAACCCGTTGCCCAGCGGTTCGTTCCATGCGGCCTGGACCATCAGGGCCGTATTCGAGCCTTCGGTAAGGGACCGCAGCGCGCGGATCTGCAACGAATCGGGATTCTTGGCAATCCGGTAGTAACGTGTGCGGTAGCTGTTGAAAAGGTCCTCTTCGGAGGCACTGTAGGAGTCTTTGGTGCGCAGCGACAGAGTGCGCCCCTTCTTGGCGAAGCGATAGGTCCAGCTCGCCGTGACCGTGGCGGAGGTGCGGTGGTTGTAGTTGCTGGTGATATTGTCACCCGTGTTGCTGCGCGCCCCCTTGAGCGGATCGGCGTCGTACGCCTGTTCGAGCCAGTCGTTCGGGTCTGTCACATACTCATAAGGATTCTTGACGAAGTAAGCGCTGTGGTAGTTCGCCACATTGCCGTTTTTAACATACTGGAACTCCGGCTTGACGTAAACGGTGTGGTTCTTTCCGGGTTTCCACTCCACCACCATATCCGATTTGACCGTGTGGTTCAGCGAGTTGGTCAGGTAGTTCGAGTTGGTCCAGGAGAGGCTGCTGGAGGAGATGTTTTCGTTTTTGTTGCGGCTGGTGGCTTCGCGCACATTTCCGTCGTAATGCACGTTGCCGTTGAGGTTCAGCACCTTGTTCTTGCGCGAGAAGGTGACACCCGCCTCGCGGCTCATCCGGTCGCCGGCCGATCCGGTACCGAGCTGGTTGCGGCCCGTGGTGCCGATGCCGGCCTGTCCGCTGGTGTTGCGCTGGCCGGCCACCACCGTGATCTGGCGGTTCTTGCCGATGTTGTTGGCGTTGATGCGTCCCGAGTAGCGGGTGGAGGTGCCGCCGCCCAGGTTGGTCTGGGTTTTCCACAGGTCCAGGAAACCCTTTTTGATCTTGAGATCCAGTACCGGCTCCCGCTCGCCGTCGTCCACCCCGGTGATGCGGGTGAAGTCCGACTCGCGCTCGTAGGCGTTGATCTTCTCCACCATGTCGGCCGTGAGGCTCTTGAGGCCCGCCTTCACATTGCCGCTGAAGAAGCGTTCACCGTTGATCAGCAGCTGGCCGACGGGTTTTCCGTGGAGCGTCACCTCACCCCCGTCGATCGAGAGGCCGGGAATCTTTCGCAGCAGGTCTTCCAGCATGGCGTCTTCCGGCAGGTGGAACGCGGCCGGGTTATAGACCAGCGTGTCTTCCGCCACCGTGACGACGCTGGCCTGGGCGGTCACCGTCGCGGCGGCCAGGAAGGAGGCTTCCGTCTGCAGGATGATGGTCCCCAGGTCCATACCGCCCTGCGCGGGAGTGCACTGGATATCAAAAAAGCGGTCCGCATAGCCCAGCAGGGAGATTTTGAGGATGTAGCTGCCCGGTTGGGCGCGGAGCGAAAAGCGCCCCTGGCCATCGGTCATCACGCCGCCTATGAGTGCACTGTCACCCGGTGCGAGCAGCATGGCCGCCGCCTGGATGACGGGTTGCAGGGCGGTGTTGGAATTCTCTTCGGTAGTCACCTGCGGCCCGGATTCCTCCACCACCAGGCCCATGATGCGCGTGCCGCCCTGCGCCGCTGCCTCTCCGGCCGTTCCCAGAAGGACGACCAGAGAGCCGGTCAGCGTCAACAGCAGGGTGCGGAGGCGGCGCATGCGCGGTTAAAGCTTGGCCGCGATGGCGAGCAGGGCGTTGTACACGGGACCGTCGCCGGTGGCGGCGGGCTTGCCCTCGTCACCCCCCTCGCGGATGCCCTGGACCAGCGGAATCTGGCCGAGCAGCTCCAGGCCGTACTTCTCGCAGAGCGGCTTGCAGCCGTCCTTGCCAAAGATATAATATTTGTTCTGCGGCAGTTCGGCGGGGGTAAACCAGGCCATGTTCTCCACGACGCCCAGGATCTTCTTGTTGATCTGCGGATTGCGGAACATGTTCACGCCCTTTTCCACGTCGGCCAGGGCCACCGCCTGCGGGGTGCTGACGATGATGGCGCCCGTGAGGGGAATGTCGTTGACCAGCGAGATGTGGATGTCGCCGGTTCCCGGAGGCATATCGATCAGCAGGTAGTCCAGCTCGCCCCAGCGCACCTGCTGGATCATCTGCTTTAGGGCGGTGCAGGCCAGCGGACCGCGCCAGATCAGCGCCTGCTCCGGCTTGGCAAAGTAGCCGATGGACATCCACTTGACGCCGTATTTGCGCACCGGGACAAAGATTTCCCTGCAATCCGGGGTAAATTCTTCACCCTCTGGCAGCGGGGTGCCGTCCGGACGGAAGAGTTCGATCTCGGGCATCACACCCTCGGTGCCGGTCATCTTGGGAACGGAGGGTCCATAGACGTCGGCATCGGCCAGTCCCACGCGCCATCCCTGGCGGGCCAGGGTGACGGCAAGGTTTACCGCGACGGTGGATTTACCCACGCCGCCCTTGCCGGAAGCGATGCAGATGATATTTTTGACATCCTTGAGCAGTTCGTTGTCCAGGTTCAGCACCGGCGTCTGCTTTTTGGGTTTCGGCCCTTCGGGATTGTAGGGACCTTTAATCTGAAAGTCGTTCATTCGTTTATAGTCGTTTAGTTACGTTTACTTACGTTTATTCTCGTCAATCAACGTTTGTTAGTCGAGCTTATAACTTCTTCTGTGATATGGCGTTATGCCGTAGTGACGAATTGCTTCGCGGTGCTCGACGGTGGGGTAGGCCATGTTGCGGTCCCAGCCGTACTGCGGATATTCCGCCGCAAGTTTACGCATATATTCGTCCCGATGGGTCTTGGCCAGCACGGAAGCGGCGGCAATCGCTGCGGAAGAGGCGTCGCCATGGATCACGCAGTGTGCCGGAATCCGCACCCCGTCGGGTCCGGTGTAGGGCCGGAACCGGTTGCCGTCCGCCAGGATCAGGTTCGGCCGCACGGAGAGTCCGTCCAGGGCCCGCTGCATGCCGGTGATGGAGGCGTTGAGGATATTGATGCGGTCTATCTCCGCCGCATCCACCGCCGCCACGCTCCAGGCCACCGCCTCGCGCTAGATGACCGCGCGCAGTTCGTCCCGGTCGCGTTCGCTCATCTTCTTGCTGTCGTTCAGCAGCGGGTGATAGAATCCATCG